>JAYVRP010000335.1:0-2104 GCA_043776215.1 Rhodoferax sp.
ACAGTCCGGGATTGTGGTGGACCTGGTAGGCGGCAACAGCATGGGCGCGTTGCTCGGCGCGCAATATGCCTGTGGCATGGCGCTGGATGACATTCGCGAACAGACCATCCGGTTTGCCCGTGGCGGAGAACGGCTGACAGTACCGGTGATTTCGCTCGTGTCTGGCAAACGCGTGCAGCGCGATCTGCAAAAAATGTTTGGCGATCGGTCGGTGGACGCGTTGTGGCGGCCGTTTTTTGCTGCGGCATGCAACCTCAGCCGTGCCTGCACCACCGTTCAGGACCGTGGGCCTTTGTGGCGCGCCGTGCTGGCGAGCAATTCACCGGTGGGGCTGTTTCCTCCTGTTGTCCACGACGGCGACCTGCTGGTCGACGGCGCCATCCTTGAGAACGTGCCGGTGGCGGCGATGCGGGCGCGCCTGGGCACGCGACTGGAAAAGCGGCGCGGCAACGGAACCATCATCGCGATCGATGTGGATGTACAGGACTACCTGGGTGTGGACCCAGGCCTGGCGCGGCTGTCGGCATGGCGCAAGATCAAGGCGTACCTCACGCCGGGTGCGCCGTCCACTCCGGGGATTGGCGACATTCTCTATCGTGCCGGGCATATCGGCGGCCTCAACCAGCGGGGCCGCACCATTGCGCAGTCCGACCACTACCTGGAGCCGCCCGTGGGAACCTTCGCCCTCATGGCCTACCGCCAGGGCGCCGAGATCGCCGAGGTTGGT
The DNA here is from genome assembly GCA_043776215.1 of Rhodoferax sp. Classification (GTDB taxonomy): domain Bacteria; phylum Pseudomonadota; class Gammaproteobacteria; order Burkholderiales; family Burkholderiaceae_C; genus CAISIP01. The sequence goes on from JAYVRP010000335.1 coordinate 728, forward strand.
TACCGTTATGCCATGAAGGAGATCGAGCAATGGGACCGCAAGACGGACCGGCATTGACGGCCACCGTCCTTCCGCTGTCCCTGAGCCAGCGCGAGGTGTGGCGGGACCGCGCCGCGTGGCCCGACAGCATGCATCTGATGATTGGCGGCGGCGGATTCCTTTCCGGGCCGCTGGACATCGGGCTTTGTCGCAGAGCGCTGGACCTGCTGGTGCTCGAAAACGACGCGTTGCGACTGGCGCCCCTTGCGGATGGTGGCCAACTCCTGTTGCCGGGATGGACGCCCGACCTGCAACTGGTGGAGGTCGCACCGGGAGAAGACCCCCATGCCGCCATGCAGGCATGGTGGCAGAAAGGCCTTGCGAAGCCCTTCGTGTTCGACGGCACGCCTCCCTGGCGGTTTGCCTTGTTGCGGGTCAACGCCCAGTTGCATGGTCTGGCAATGCAGTTCCACCATGTGGTGATGGATGGCTGGGGCACCTCGCAGGTGATGTCACGCTGGAGCCAGATCTACAACCTGCTGGCGGACGGCGCAAGCTTCCTGCCCCGCACCGGGGCCAGTTATGCGCAGTTCATCGAGGAGTCCCACGCGTACGCATCGTCGGATGCGTTCGCGCGCGACGCCGAATTCTGGCGCGCGCGGGTTCCAGAGTTGCCGGCGCAGCTGATTGACCGGCGGTTCGCGGACGTAGCGCCGCATGGCCCTGCCCCCGCGCATGTCACGAAGCAGCCGCTTCCTCGCGCCGACTATGACGCCGTGGCAGGCCTGGCTGCTGAGCGGGGCTTGAGCGCCTTCAACTATTTCCTGGCGGCATTGGCGTTGTATTTTGCCCATGTCAGCCAGCGCCGCCAGGTGCTAATCGGGGTCCCCACGCTGAACCGGGGCGGGCGCCGTTTTCGCCACACACCCGGCATGTTCGTCGGGGTGCTGGTGCTGGACATCGATGTGGATCCGGACCAAAGTGCGGCCGACCTGGTGGAGGCGGTGGGCGCGGCGATGCGGGCCGCATTGCGCCGGCCCCGTTATCCCCTGAGCGAGCTGGGCCGTTCGCTGCAGTTGATCCGCACCGGGCGCGACAGTTTGTTTGATGTCATCCTCTCTTTCGAGCAACAGGACTACGAGGTCCATTTCGGCGTCGCGCGGCGCGTGGATTCTTACCAGTTCTTCTCCGGTGTCGCACGGTACCCGCTGGGTGTGACCGTGTGCGAATTTCAACCGGACAAAGACCTCGAACTCGTGCTGGAGGCGAGCAGTGCGTGTTTTAGTGCTGCGGAAGTGCCCTTGCTGGGCATGCGGATCTGGCACCTGGCGCGTGGCCTGGCTCTGGACCCCGGCGCTCTGTTGCGAAACTTGCCCATCATGTCCCCCACCGAACGGC
>JAYVRP010000336.1:0-6776 GCA_043776215.1 Rhodoferax sp.
GGCAATGGCAAGTGGCGCGAGTTCGAAGGCGGCGTTCAGGATTGGCTGGTGCAGTCTGCCCGGATGCGCGTCGCACAATCGGCTCAAAATCCGACCGCCGCCGTGTCCTCGGACAAGTTGAAACCTGTAGCGAAAACTCCGCCACCCTCCACACGCTATCGGTCTGTTGGCGAAACCAAACTCACGGCCAAGGAGCAGCGCCATCTCGACAACTTGCTGCATGCCATCGAGACACTCGAAATCGAACAAGTCAGCTTGCGCACAGAGTTGGCAGACAGTGGACTCTATCTCCGAGACCCCCATCGGGCGCAGCAACTTTATTCCCGCGACGCTGTGATCGAAGAAGAGTTGCTCGCTGCGATGGAGCAGTGGGATACGCTTTCCCGTAAGCAGGCGACCCATGCGTGAGTCCGCAATAGAGAAACCGCGTCCCGCCATGTACGACGAGCACAGCGACCGGCCTGTCCGGATACTGCATCTGGAAGACTCTGTGGTGGACCATGAATTGGTGCTGCGAGCCCTGCGCCGCGCCGATCTCGACTTCACAATTGATCGCGTCGAGACTCTGGAGGAATTTGACGCGATGATTCAAGTGGGCCAGTTCGACGCAATTGTTGCCGACTACAGGCTTCGCGGATTCACCGCTATTGATGCCTGGGAGTTGCTGAAGAAGCATGAGAGGTGCCCTCCTTTTGTCCTGCTGTCAGGTGCCATTGGCGAGTCCGCTGCCGTGTCCGCTATCAAGCTGGGCATGAGTGACTACCTTCAAAAGGACGACGTCGCCAAGCTCGCGCATGTGATTCATCGCGCCATCGAAATTCAGGAAACCCGGGTCGCCAAAGACCGGGCAGACGCGGAACTCGCCATCTCCGAGCGTCGCCTCGCCGAATTTGCGGAGCATCTGCAATCGACGATCGAGCAGGAGCGGGCTTCCATCGCGCGTGAGATCCACGACGACATTGGCGGCGCGCTTGCAGCAGTCAAGTTGGACCTGGCATGGATTGGGCGCCACCTCTCCGATCCAAAAACCCTGAGTCACGTCAATGCGGCCACCGAAATGCTGCAACACGCGTTGGGCGCAAGTCAGCGAATCATGATGAACCTGCGACCTGCAATCCTCGACCAGGGACTCGTTGCCGCCGTGGATTGGCTGGCTTCCGGGTTTGAACGACGTACCGGAATCAAGACCACCCTTCACTCCGGCCACACGGAGCACGAATTGCCCAAATCGATTCAACTCACCGCGTACCGGACTGCTCAGGAAGCATTGACAAATATTTCGAAGCATGCCCTCTGCACGCAGGTCAACATCGATCTGACGGATACGGGCAATGTGCTGACTCTGGAGATCAGCGACAACGGTCAAGGGTTTTCGCAGTCTGAATTGGGCAAGCCAAAAGCTTACGGTTTGAAAGGCCTGCAGGAACGTGCGAAGTCGGTCGGTGGGTGGTTGGACGTCAGCACCCGCGATGGCCAAGGGACCTCCATCATCCTGTCGGTGCCGCTGTCCGAGGTGACATTGCCGAAGTCCAAGGAACACGTCGAATGATCAGGGTCATTCTGTGCGATGACCATGCGGTGGTGCGCCGCGGAATCCGGGACACTCTGGCTGATACCGCCGACATTGAAGTGGTTGGCGAGGCTGGTAGTTACGCTGAAGTTCGTGAGGCCTTGCGAACCACGCCCTGCGACGTCCTGGTTCTCGACCTGAGCCTGCCCGGGCGCGGCGGATTGGAGGTACTTGCGAGCCTGAAGGACAGCGACCTGTCCGCGCGGGTGCTGATTGTGTCCATGTACCCCGAGGACCAGTACGCAATCCGGTGCCTGCGCGCCGGGGCGCAAGGCTACGTCAACAAGGCGGGTGATCCGATCGAACTGGTGTCAGCAGTGCGCACCGTGGCGCAAGGCCGAAAATACGTCAGCACCGCTGTCGCGCAGATGTTGGTGGACAACCTGCATGCACCGACCAATGAGGTTCTGCATGCATCTTTGTCGGAACGGGAGTTGCAGACCTTGCTGAAAATCGCTTCGGGCAAGCGACTGGCCGACATTGCCATCGAATTGATGCTGAGCCCCAAGACGGTCAGTGTGTACCGGTCCCGCGTGCTCGAAAAGCTCAAGTTGTCGAACAATGCGGAGTTGACGGTGTATGCGATTCGCAACAACCTGGTCTGATCGGCACCTCAACGGCGCGCAAAAATTTCGAGCATTTGCTCCATCAATGCTGCAAATGGATGCTCCAGCATGGGCAACGTTGCCGCTACGCCGATCAATCCGACTGCCAGTGTGACTGGGAAGCCGATCGCAAAGATGTTCATCTGTGGTGCGACGCGCGACACAACACCCAACGCCAGGTTGGCAAACAACAGCATCGCGACGACAGGCAGTGCGATCCAGAACGCGCTCGCAAACAAGTCCGCACCCAAGGCATATAACCTCATCGAGCTCAGTGCCTGCAGAAAGTTCTGATCTACCGGGAACGTCTTGAAGCTGTGCACCACCGCCATGATCACCATCAGGTGCCCGTTCAGCACAAGAAACAGCAGCGCCGCCATATTGGCATAGAACCGCCCCATGGCGCTGGACTGCGCGCTGCTCGCAGGGTCAAAAAATGCGGCGAATCCAAGGCCCATTTGAAAGCCTACGACCTGCCCGGCCAGCTCGAACGCAGCAAACACCAGGCGAACGGTGAATCCGATTGCCAGGCCAATGCCGACCTGTTGCACGACAGCGCCTAGCGCCTCAGGCCCGTTGAGATCGATGACGGCCTGGCTCGGCATACTGGCCTGCGACGCAAAAGCAACAAAAAACGCGAGCCCGACCTTGGCGCGCATCGGAAATGAGCGCGACGAAAACACTGGCGCCGCGGTGAAGACGGCCAGAACACGCAGGAAAGGCCAGAGGATGGGCGACACCCAGCCCATCAACTGTGCTTCGGTCAGGGAAATCACGCCTGCCTTGCCAGTCTCAGATCAGAGACGCCGGAATGGCCTCGATGGTCCGCCGGATGTAGTCGATCAAGACATTGAGCATCCAGGGCCCGGCCAGGGCAAAAACTGCTACCGCAGCAATCAGCTTTGGTATGAACGTCAATGTCGCTTCATTGATCTGGGTGATGGCCTGGACCAGGCTGACCAGCAGTCCGACCATCAACACCACACCCAGCACTGGCGCGGACACCATCAGCAGCGTCAACAACGCCTCCTGGCCCATCGTCAGTACCATCTGTGCATTCATCAGTCCACCACCTAGTTCACGAAGCTGGCCGCCAGCGACCCGATCAGCAGGTTCCAGCCGTCTGCCAGCACGAACAGCATCAACTTGAAAGGCAACGCCACAAGTACTGGTGACAGCATCATCATGCCCAACGACATCAGGACACTCGCCACCACGATATCGATCACGAGGAAGGGAATGAAGATCATGAATCCAATCTGGAATGCCGACTTCAACTCGCTGGTGACAAATGCCGGAACGAGCACACGGATCGGCACCGTCTGGGCGGTAGCGCCCGGGGGCAATTTGGCCAGCCGGACGAAGAGCGCGAGATCAGATTGTCTGGTTTGCCGCGCCATGAACTGACGCATCGGGACTTCAGCCTTGTCCAGAGCCTGCTCGAACGGGATCGCACTTTTGCTGTAGGGCAGGTATGCGTCGTTGTAGACCTTGTCCAGTGTTGGGCCCATCACAAAGAAGGTGAGAAAAAGCGACAGCCCGATGATCACCTGGTTGGGCGGTGAAGACTGGGTACCCAAGGCTTGGCGCAACAGCGACAAAACGATCACGATGCGGGTAAATCCAGTCATCATCAGCAGTACGGCTGGCAAAAATGAAAGTGCGGTGAAAAAAAGCAGGGTCTGGACCGGAACCGAAAAATTCACGCCTGCCGGACCACTGCCGACAATGAGCGGCAACTGGCCCGCTGCCTGTGCGGCAGCAAATCCATGGGCGACGAGGAGAATGCCACCGGCCAGCCAAGGCTTGCACCGGGCGGTTTTGGCGCTGTCGTTCTTGCCAAAAGCCATCGTCATGACCTGCCACTTTGGGTAAACGCGCGGGCCACAGCACCGGAGGGGCCTTCGTCTGCTAGCGAAGCACCGCCGACGGGGAAGCTGTGCAGGCACGAAATGGACTGCTGTGTCACGCCCAGAACCAGGCAGGTTCTGGCGTCGGGCGGACCCACTTCGACAGTTACAACCCTCTGCTGCGGGCCCACTGCCAGCGCCGAAATGACCCTGCCATTCACGCCATTCGCCATTGAACCGCCGCCGGCCCGGTTCTGCACCCACTTGATGCCAAACGGCACCAACGCGAGCAGCAGGAGGAAGACCCCGACAGTGAGGAGTGTTTGGGTCATTGCAGACGATCAACCCTTGTTGATGCGGCGCAGGCGCTCGGACGGAGTGACCACATCAGTGAGCCGGATGCCGAACTTGTCATTCACTACAACTACCTCACCCTGCGCGATCAAGTACCCGTTGACCAGCACGTCCATCGGTTCACCAGCCAGGGCGTCCAGTTCCACCACGGAACCCTGCCCAAGTTGCAAAATATGTTTGATCGATACCTTGGTGCGCCCGAGTTCCACGGAAAGCTGGACCGGGATGTCCAGCACCATGTTGATATCCCTGGCTGGCGTGTCGGCGGTTCCACCCCCCGTTGAAAAGGGCCGCGGCGAATCACCGGAAAGTACGCCACCTGCCATGTCACCAGCGTTGTCAGCCGATTTTTGTTGCTCCAGCAAGGCCTCCGCCCAGTCCGCCGTGCCGTCGATGTCTGCGGATTTGTCATCCGCCGGCTTGTCGTCTATTGCCATTTCATTCTCCCATCCAGCCGTGGTCCTGGGTTCTCAGGCTCTTGTCGATGCGGATTGCATATTTGGCGTTGTGGGTGCCGTACTGGCACTCAAACAGGGGCACTCCGTCCACCGTGGCCTGAATCCGGGGCTGCCTGTCAAGCTCGATGAAATCGCCAGCCTTCATTTCCAGCAACTGCTCCACGGTGGTGCGGGTCTTCGCCAACTCGGCCACCATCGTGACCTCCACCGCCTGAATCTCACGCGTCAGCAAATTCACCCAACGGCGATCCACTTCGACCGAGTCACCCTGGGTCGAGGCGTATAACACGTCGCGGATCGGCTCCAGCGTCGCATAGGGCATGCAGAAGTGGATGGCACCGGCGATGTCACCAATTTCGAGCTGGAAGGACGTCGAGATGACAATTTCGCTGGGCGTGGCGATGCTGGCGAACTGCGGCTGCATTTCCGAGCGCTGGTAATCCAGCTCGATCGGGTAGACCCCCTTCCAAGCCTTCTTATATTCCTCGATGATCACGTTCACGAGGCGCAGGATCACACGGTGCTCGGTGGTGGAAAAATCCCGCCCCTCGATCCGCGTCTGGAACTTTCCTGTTCCACCGTACAAGGTATCGATCACACCGAAGATCAGCGATGGCTCGCACACGATCAGTCCACTGCCGCGCAAGGGGCGCACTGCCACGATGTTGAAGTTGGTGGGAACCGCTAGTTCACGCAAAAATGCGCCAAACCGCTGAACGGAAATCCCCCCGATGGAAACCTCTGGGGTGCGACGGATGAAATTGAACATGCCCAGGCGCAGATTGCGTGCAAACCGTTCGTTGACGATTTCCATCGTCGGCATGCGGCCGCGCACGATGCGCTCCTGACTCGACATGTCGTAGTTGCGAACCTCACCCTTTTGTGCAGCCTCCACCACCGGAGCTTGACTCTCGCCCGTGACCCCTTCGAGCAGTGCGTCAACTTCTTCTTGGGACAGGAAAGATTCACTCACGCGAGACTCCGACGGGTTGTCTACTGGACGATGAAGCTGGAGAAAAGCACCCGGCGGACCGGCGGCTCGCCATGGGCCTTGGCCTTTTTCTTGACCGGCTTGGCCTTTTTGGAGGTTGGCTTTGGCGTATCGGCTTCTTCCTCGTCGTCGACGCCGCCAAAAGGCCGAGCGGTTTCCTTGAGGATGTCGAGCGCAAGTTTTTCCTTGCCTTCGCGTTGCAACAACTCCTCGGACGTCCGTTGGGACACAAGGATCAACACGCCACTACGGATCGTCGGGAGGTATTGCTTGACCACCTCTACCGCATGCGCGTCCACCAGTTCCAACGTGATTCCGATCTGGGCAACCTTCTCGCCGCCAGGGTCCGCCAGGTTCACAACCATGTTGTCAAGCGGCAAATAGGTGGGCGGCCCCTTGGCGTCGGCCTGGGCATGGGATACGGGCTCCGTATCACCCTCCTCTGCAGCGGCGCGTTGCTTGCCGATGTAGAAGAACGCGCCTCCGCCCGCCAGTGCCAGGATCAAGACCACGACGCCGAGGATCAACAACATCTTCTTGCTCTTCGGCGGAGCAGCATCAGCAGGTTTATCAGCCACGTTTCATTCCAGGTTGGCACAATCAGGCCGATTATTCTCCACGCCTTTCGTGGAGATGGACCGATTAAGGGTACAAAACCATGGCAATAGGGTGCGTGGCAACCCGACTCGGGTTACACAAACACGTCCACCGACCCAGGCTGCCCGGCCCGCGACGTGACTGGATGGCCAGTGACCGGTGCGGCGACCGTGGTTGCACGTACAGCGGCACCAACATATCGCCTTGGCTGCGCTTGTGGCTCCCTGTGGTCCGAAGACCCGACGAAACCACCGGCAAGCAGCAATCCCTCCGACTTGAGCAAATCCCGGAGTTGCGGCATGGCATCCTGCAGGAGCTTGCGCGCCTCCGGCTGATCGGTGCGGAACTCGA
>JAYVRP010000337.1:0-2098 GCA_043776215.1 Rhodoferax sp.
GTGCGGGATGTGGGTGGAACCGTTCCGAGCGATGAGAAGGCGTCGCATGTGATTGGACTGGGCCTGATGCAAGCCCTGGCCCATGCGGCGCCGGACGTGCCGAAGGAGCGATATCCCGAACTCGGAGCGCGCTATCGACACCACTACATGAAACATGAAGACGACATCAGCCTTTTTAGTGGTGTTGTCGCCATGTTGGCCGAACTGAAGTTGCGCCAGCATTGGCTGGCCGTGGCCACTGGCAAGAGCCGCAAAGGACTGGATACCGCATTGCGTGCAGTCGAATTGCAGGGGATATTCGATGCGTCCCGTACAGCCGACGAAACGGCCGGAAAACCGCACCCCCGCATGCTTCAGGAGTTGATGGCTGAACTCGGCGTTGGGGCGGACCGGGTCCTGATGATCGGCGACACCAGCCATGACTTGCAAATGGCGGAGAACGCGGGGTGCGCCAGTGTCGGAGTCAGTTATGGGGCGCATGACTCGGCCAGTTTCAAGCCTTTCGACCCACGTTTTGTCGCCCATTCGGTCTCCGAACTGCGCGACTGGCTTGTCTCTCAGGCGTGATGCAGTACGACCCTGCACCGGTCCCGTTGTGCAGCTCGGCGGCGTTGCAGGACCGTGGACTGGCGCTTGCATTTGATGTGAACTACCTCGGACAGACCTGCCGTGCATTTGCCATCCGCTTCGACGGAGTCGCTTACGCCTATCTCAACAGGTGCAGCCATGTGCCGATGGAAATGGATTACCAGCCGGACAGATTTTTTGATTCCACCGGAAATTGGCTGATTTGCGCGACACACGGAGCGACCTACGAGCCTCAGACCGGTCGGTGCGCGGCGGGGCCTTGCCGTGGGGGCCTGGTCAAGGTGCCCGTGGCAGAGCGCGACGGCATCGTGCGCTGGCATACTGGCCCCAACCTGAAACCTATCGAGTTTTGATATGACTGACCCATCCCAGCAGGACCAATCGCCAGCCAGCCCGGTTCCACCGCCCGCCCCCCTTCAAACACCGGGATGGGAACGCGAAACTCTTGAAAAACTTGCATTTTCAGCTTTGCAGGAACAACGATCGACGCGGCGGTGGCGAACATTCGTGCGACTGGCCTGGCTGGTCTTTCTGGTCGTTTTGACCTGGATTGCCCTGCACCGCGGAGGGCCGTCGAAGGATGTTTCAGCTCCACATACGGCGCTGGTTGAAATCACCGGTGAAATTGCATCGGGTGGGGACAGCAGTGCAGACGTGGTGCTGACAGCGGTGCGCGCGGCTTTTGAAGATCAGGGTGCGCTGGCGGTGGTGTTGCTGATCAATTCCCCTGGGGGCAGCCCAGTCCAGGCGGGCATCATCAATGACGAACTCCGGCGCCTCAAGGCCAAGCACAATAAGCCTGTTTACGCGGTAGTGGAGGAGACTTGTGCATCCGCCGCCTATTACATTGCGGTCTCTGCGGACCGCATCTTCGTCGACAAAGCCAGCGTGGTGGGCAGCATTGGTGTCTTGATGGATGGGTTCGGATTCACGGGCCTGATGGAAAAACTGGGGGTGGAGCGAAGGTTGATGACTGCGGGTGAGAACAAGGGCTTTCTCGATCCATTCAGCCCGCAAACCGAACGTCAGCGTGTATTTACCCAGGCGATGCTGGACCAGATTCACCGTCAGTTCATTGATGCTGTCAAGGCCGGGCGCGGGAAACGACTGAAAGAAACGCCGGAGACTTTCAGTGGCCTGTTCTGGACTGGACAACAAGCCATCGATTTGGGGTTGGCCGACCAACTGGGCAACTTGGACTTCGTGGCGCGCGAAATCGTCAAGGCCGAAGAGATCATCGACTACACCCGTCGCGAAAACGTGGCGGAACGCCTGGTCAAACGTTTCGGTGCGTCGATTGGAGACGGCGCAATCAAGGCGTTGCGCGCGTCGTCCACCTTGCGGTGAATGTCAGCGACCGATGCCGAAAACGGCAGGCGTCTCGGTGTCTGGCACGTGTTTGCGGGTGCGCCATTCGGCAACCGTCGCACTGAAGGTCCGGCCGCCTGCCAACGTCAATCCGCTGCTCACGGCAAGGCGTGTCCCTGGTGACAGCGCCTGAACCAGTGTC
>JAYVRP010000338.1:0-2097 GCA_043776215.1 Rhodoferax sp.
GGTACCGCCAGCACACCTCCCAGCAGCAGGAGCACCCGTTGCACATCGGCATAGTTCTTGGGCTCCAGCGCCGCCACCTTGATGCCCAGCGCCTGCAGCCGATCGGCCGCCGCCGACGAGGTGGCCAACAACACCAGATCGGGCTTGAGCGCCACAATGGCCTCGATATGGGGGTCAAGCCCGCCACCGACCTGGGGCAGCTGACGCACAGACGCCGGAAAATTCGAATACCGGTCCACCCCCACCAGCCGCTGGCACTGACCCAGATCACACACCATCTCGGTCAGCGAAGGCAACACACTGACGATACGCTGGGGCGGGCTGGCCAGTTTCACCGTGACGCCACGGTCGTCCACCAGGTCGAATGCCAATGCTGCCGGGCCCAGCACCCAGGCCGCAACCCACACGAGCAGACGCCCAAGCCGGCTCGCCAGAGCACCGTCGGGCGTCCGGGCAGTTCGCACAGTTGTGCCTCCGCCCTGTTGGACGCGGTGCTGATCTCCTTTTGGCAGCCGGGTGGTGCTCATGCCCTGCCTTTGAGGAACAGCGGCAAGCCGGACGCCATCAGCGTGACCCGCTCGCACACCTGCGCCACGCGCTGGTTCAGCAGACCCAATGCGTCGACGAAGGCGCGCACATCACGCCCCATCGGAATCACGCCCAGACCGATCTCGTTGCTCACAAGCACCACCGGGCCACGCGCCGCCTGGACAGCCGCCAGCAAGGCGGCGATGGCGTTCGTAGCGTCGGCCGGTTCGACGCCAGGAGGCGACAAAGACCGATGGCCTGGCCACACGAGGTTGGTCAGCCACAAGGTGAGGCAGTCCACCACCAACAGGGTGTCAGGTCGGGCCTGCCGGTCAATGCAAGCGGCAACGTCGATGGCCTCCTCCAGCGTCACCATGCCCGGCAGCTGCCGGGCGCGGTCACTCTGGTGGCGCGCGATGCGCTCGCGCATCTCGTCGTCGGTCGCAACGGCAGTGGCAACCAACACGGCACCGCGGCCGGGTCCGGATGCCATCCAGGCCTGCGCCAGGTCCTGTGCGCGACGCGACTTGCCACTTTTTTGCCCACCTACGATCAGTTCGCTGCCCACCGGCCGAGGCAGTGCCAAGCGCGCCTCATCCATGCAGCACACTCCAGTCCATCACGATCCGGTGCATGCGGGCCACGCCGGCCGTCAAGGCTGCCGGGCCCGGTTGCAGGATCTCCGGCGACTTGATCTCGAACAGCTGCCGGTTGCGGACCGCCGCCACCTGCTCCCAACCGGCGCGGGTAGCCACCGTTTCTGGCCGGAACTTCTTGCCACACCAGGAACCGATGATGATTTCGGGGTCACGCAGCACGATCCGGGCACCATCGGCGATGATGCGATTCTTGCCCAGCGACTGTAGCGCGAGTTCGGGGAAACAGTCCTGTCCACCGGCGATTGCCAGCAACTCGGACACCCAGCGGATCGCGCTGATGTGGGGGTGGTCCCACTCCTCGAAATAGATGCGCGGCCGCCGCGCCAGCGACTGTGTGGCTTGCGCCATGTGCTGCAGATCGGCGCGCATCACGCTGATGCGCTCCAGGCCCTGCGCGGCCTGGCCGACCATGGCCGCCACCTGGTACAGCATGGAAAAAATCTCCTCCAAGCTGCGCTGGTTGAACACCGTCACCTGCACACCCTGGCGGATCAGGGCCGCTGCGATGTCTGCCTGCAGATCCGAAAAGCCGAACACGCAGTCGGGCTCCAATGCCAGGATCTTGTCGATCTTCGCCGTCAGGAACGCACTGACCCGGGGTTTTTCCTGCCGCGCCCGGGGTGGGCGCACCGTGTACCCTGAGATGCCCACGACGCGGCGCTCCTCGCCCAGCAGATACAACCACTCGGTCGTCTCCTCGGTCAGGCAAACAATGCGCTGCGGGCCCCACCCGGGCGGAGTCGAAGCGATGTCCGGTTCCTCCGGGCTTGGGAAAGGGGTCATGGCCAAGCTCAAGAGGTTTACTTTTGTGTCCAGAGCATACCCACATAGGCGGATCGACCGGGCTGGTTGTATCCGTAGGCGGTCTGGTATTGGCGGTCCGACAGATTGTCGATCCTTGCCGTCAGCG
>JAYVRP010000339.1:0-2095 GCA_043776215.1 Rhodoferax sp.
GAGCAAGCCCGGCATCAGCCTGTCGAAGATTCCGGTGATCCGCTCCTATTCACCCTACGAGGTGCATTTCGACAATTACGAGGTGCCGATCGAGGACCGGCTGGGTGACGAGGGCAAGGGTTTCGCGTTCGCCGAGGAGTGGTTGGTCCATGCCCGCCCGCCGTATGCGGCCGCCACCATCGGCATCGCGCAGGCGGCACTGGGGATGGCCATCGAATGGGCCACCCAGCGCAAGGCCTTCGGCAGCACGCTGGCCGAGAAGCAGGCGATCCAGTGGATGATCGCCGACTCCGAAGTCGAACTGCGTGCGGCACGGCTGCTGGTCTACCAGGCGGCGTGGAATGCCGACATGGGGCGTGACATCAAGGTCGACGCCTCGGTGTGCAAGGTCTACGGCACCGAGGCGGCCGGCCGCGTGGTCGACCGCTGCATCCAGATCTTCGGCGGCATGGGCGTGGCCCAGGCACTGCCGCTGGAGCGCTGGTACCGCGAGATGCGCATCAAGCGCATCGGCGAAGGCCCGTCTGAAGTGCACCGCATGGTGATTGCCCGCGACCTGCTCGGCAGCAAACGGGCGAAAGGCTGACGAGCATGGCGATCGACTTCCATGTGTCCGACGAGGGCGTGGCCCTCATCACCATCAACCGGCCGGAGCGCCTGAACGCCATGGACGCCGAACACTACCTGGGGCTGTCGCGCGCCTGGAGCACGGTGCGCGACGACCCAGCCATTCGTGTGGCCATCATCACGGGTGCCGGTGACAAGTCTTTCACGACCGGCGCCGACATCAAGAGCTTTTTGACCGCGCCGCCGGAGCTGTCGGAGATGTGGCTGACGCAACGCGACCAGTTGCTCAACCGCGGGCTGGAAGTGTGGAAACCCATCATCTCTGCCGTCAACGGGTATTGCCTTGGCGGCGGCATCACCCTGATGCTGGCCACGGACATCCGTATTGCGGTGCCACATGCCACCTTCAACCTGGCGGAGGTGAAACGCGGCGTGATCCCCGGCAACGGCGGGACGCAGCGCATCCTGGATCAACTGCCCTACCCGATTGCGATGGACATGCTGTTGACCGGCGACATGATGGACGCCGAGACAGCTGCGCGCTGGGGACTGATCAACAAGGTGGTACCGAAGGAGCAATTGCTCGATACCGCCTACGGCTACGCCAGGAAGATTGCCGCCAACGCGCCGCTGGCGGTGCAGGCGGCCAAGGAGCTCGCCGTGCGCAGCCGCGAGATGGACCGCGCCACCGGCCTGCGCTTCGAGGCGGTGATCAACCGGATGTTGTCGATGACGCAGGATGCGAAGGAAGGCCCCGCCGCATTCGCCGCCAAGCGACCCCCGCAGTTCCAGGGACGCTAGCCATGACAGCACGTTACCCGCTGGAAGGTGTCACGGTGGTGGATCTGGGCCAGATCTACAACGGCCCCTATTGCACTTTCCTGATGGCCATGGCCGGGGCACGCATCATCAAGATCGAGGCCAAGGGTGGCGAAAACCTGCGCCGGCGCAGCGTGGTGGGCGGCGCGGCATTGCCCTTTGCCATGCTGAACTCGAACAAGACCTTCGCCACGCTCAACCTCAAGACCGAACGCGGCCGCGCGCTGCTGCGTCAGATGGTCGGTAAAAGCGACGTGCTGGTCGAGAACTTCGCGCCCGGCGCCATGGAGCGTCTGGGTGTGGGTTACGACTCACTGCGCCATGTCAATCCGCAACTGATCTATGGCTCGGGCTCCGGCTTCGGCCGTTCCGGCCCGAACATGCGATACCCCGCGATGGACCTGACGGTGCAGGCGATCGCGGGCATCATGAACGTGACCGGTTACCCGGACCGCCCACCGGTCAAGGCCGGGCCGGCGATGTGCGACTTCTTCGGTGGTGTCCACCTGTACGGCGCGATCATGACGGCGCTGTACGAGCGCGAGACGACCGGCGTCGGTCGCCTGGTCGAGGTGTCGATGCAGGAGGCCGTGTATGCGTCGCTCGCCTCCAACCTGGGCTTGCACTACAGCATGGGCAATTCGGTGCCACCCCGCACCGGCAATCGCCACGGAGGCCTCGCCGAAGCGCCGTACAACGTGTACCCGAC
>JAYVRP010000340.1:0-2095 GCA_043776215.1 Rhodoferax sp.
GAGCAAGCCCGGCATCAGCCTGTCGAAGATTCCGGTGATCCGCTCCTATTCACCCTACGAGGTGCATTTCGACAATTACGAGGTGCCGATCGAGGACCGCCTGGGTGGCGAGGGCAAGGGGTTTGCGTTTGCCGAGGAGTGGTTGGTCCATGCCCGCCCGCCGTATGCGGCCGCCACCATCGGCATCGCGCAGGCGGCACTTGAAATGGCCATTGAATGGGCCACCCAGCGCAAGGCCTTCGGCAGCACGCTGGCCGAAAAGCAGGCGATCCAGTGGATGATCGCCGACTCCGAAGTGGAGCTGCGCGCGGCCCGGCTGCTGGTGTACCAGGCGGCGTGGAACGCCGACATGGGGCGTGACATCAAGGTCGACGCCTCGATCGCCAAGGTCTATGGCACCGAGGCAGCCGGGCGCGTGGTCGACCGCTGCATCCAGATCTTCGGCGGCATGGGTGTGGCCCAGGAACTGCCACTCGAGCGCTGGTACCGCGAGATGCGCATCAAACGCATCGGCGAGGGCCCCTCCGAAGTGCACCGCATGGTGATCGCCCGCGACCTGCTGGGCGGCAAACGCGCGAAAGGCTGAACAGCATGGCGATCGAATTCACCGTGTCCGACGAGGGTGTTGCCCTCATCACGATCAACCGTCCGGAGCGGCTCAATGCGATGGACGCCGAGCACTACCAGGGCCTGTCCAGGGCCTGGTGCACCGTGCGTGACGACCCGGCGATCCGGGTGGCGATCATCACCGGCGCCGGCGAAAAGTCCTTCACGACGGGCGCCGACATCAAGAGCTTTCTGACCGCGCCACCCGACCTGTCGGAGATGTGGCTGACCCAGCGCGACCAGTTGCTCAACCGCGGGCTGGAAGTGTGGAAGCCCATCATCGCGGCCGTCAATGGGTATTGCCTTGGTGGTGGCGTCACCCTGATGCTCGCCACCGACATCCGCATTGCAGTGCCACACGCGACATTCAGTCTGGCCGAGGTGAAGCGCGGCGTGATCCCCGGCAATGGCGGCACGCAGCGCGTGCTGGACCAGTTGCCCTACCCGATCGCGATGGACCTGCTGCTGACCGGCGACACGATGGACGCGGATACGGCGGCACGCTGGGGCCTGATCAACAAGGTGGTACCGAAAGAGCAACTGCTCGACACTGCCTACGGCTACGCGAGGAAGATCGCCGCCAACGCACCTCTTGCCGTGCAGGCGGCCAAGGAGCTCGCGGTGCGCAGCCGCGAGATGGACCGCGCCACCGGCCTGCGCTTCGAGGCGGTGATCAACCGGATGTTGTCCATGACCGAAGACGCCAGGGAAGGCCCCGCAGCCTTCACGGCGAAACGGCCGCCGCAGTTCAAGGGGCGTTGAAGATGCGCGCGCGTTACCCCCTGGAAGGTGTCACGGTGGTGGATCTGGGCCAGATCTACAACGGACCCTACTGCACCTTCCTGATGGCGATGGCGGGCGCACGCATCATCAAGATAGAGGCCAAGGGCGGCGAGAACCTGCGCCGGCGCAGCGTGGTGGGCGGAGCGGCGCTGCCGTTTGCGATGCTGAACTCCAACAAGACCTTTGCCACGCTCAACCTCAAGACCGAACGCGGCCGCGAGTTGCTGTGCGCGATGGTCAGGAAGGGCGATGTGCTGGTCGAGAATTTTGCGCCCGGTGCGATGGAGCGGCTGGGTGTCGGATACGACGTGCTGCGGGAGATCAACCCGCGCCTTGTCTACGGCTCTGGTTCCGGCTTCGGACGTTCCGGCCCGAACATGAAGTACCCCGCCATGGACCTGACCGTCCAGGCCATCGCCGGCATCATGAACGTGACCGGGTACCCGGACCGCCCTCCAGTCAAGGCAGGGCCGGCCATGGGTGACTTCATGGGTGGTGTCCACCTGTATGGCGCCATCATGACGGCGCTGTACGAACGCGAGAAGACCGGCGTCGGGCGCCTGGTCGAGGTGTCGATGCAGGAGGCCGTGTACGCGTCGCTGGCTTCGAACCTGGGCTTGCACTACAGCATGGGCAATTCGGTGCCACCCCGCACCGGCAATCGCCACGGAGGCCTCGCCGAAGCGCCGTACAACGTGTACCCGAC
>JAYVRP010000341.1:0-6755 GCA_043776215.1 Rhodoferax sp.
GCGACGCCGCACTGTACGAGTCGTTCCTGGCCGCCAAGGAGCAGATCGGCATCTGCGGCAGCGTGATCGACGAAGCGCTTGCCGCGCATGTGCTGGCCAGGCGCGAACAGTGGCTGGCCGCGACCCACGCGCGCATCGCGCAGCGCCTCGCGATCATGCGCGAATGGATCGCGGGGGAGCCTCTGGTCGAGTGGGTCGAGCCTGCGGGGGGCGTGGTCTGCCTGCCCCATCTTCGCGGGATGGTCGGCCGGGACATGGCGCGGTTCCACCGCCGTCTTCTCACGGGGCACGGCACCTACGTCGGTGCGGGCCACTGGTTCGACATGCCGGAGCAATTCATCCGCATTGGCTTCGACTGGCCGACCGAGACCGAGTTACGGCGCGGCCTGGCGGGCATCTCTGGCGCGATGCGGGCGGAACTGAGCGCCGGCTGATCGGTACTTCAACGTAGTCAACTCAAGGAGACAGTCCAATGGCGAAATTCGAGCCGTTCCTGCTGGAACGCATGATGGGCAAGTGGGAGAACCTGGTGGAGATCAACCTCTCCGAAAGCGGAGTGCATCCGCTCAAACTCGGCGAACTGATGGCCCTGGGCGGGCGCAGCGTGGACGAACTCGCCGACATCGAAATCAACTACCCCCAGGCCAACGGCACGATTGCGCTACGGCGCAACATCGCGGCGTTTTATCCGGGCGCAACCGAACACAATGTGCTGGTGACCACCGGGGCGGCGGAAGCCAACTTCCTGACCATCAGCACGCTGCTCGAACCCGGCGACGAGGCGGTGATCATGCGCCCCAATTACCTGCAGGCGTGGGGCGTCGCGAAGAACCGCGGCGTCACCGTGCGGGACTTCAATCTGGTCGAGGAGCGGGGCTGGGCGCCGGACCTCGACGATCTGCGGCGCGTCGTCAGCAGCAGGACGCGGCTGATCGCGGTGTGCAACCCGAACAACCCGACCGGCCGGATCCTCACGCCGGCCGAGATGGACGCGATCATCGCGGTCGCGGAACAGTGCGGCGCCTGGATCCTGGCCGACGAGGTTTATGCCGGCGCGGAACGCGAGACCGATATCCAGACACCGAGCTTTTATGGTCGTTACGACAAGGTGATCGCCGTGGGCAGCATGAGCAAGGCCTATGGTCTGCCAGGGCTGCGCACCGGTTGGGCGGTCGGCCCCACCGACACGCTGGACGACATGTGGGCGCGCCACGACTACCTCACGATCACCAACACCATGCTGTCCGACAAGCTCACCACGCTGGCGCTGTCCGAGCAGGTGCGGCCGAAAATCCTGGCGCGCACGCGGCGCCTGATCCGCGACGGCTACCCGGTGCTCCAGCAGTGGGCCGCCGCGCACGGCAACCTGTTCCAGGTGTTCCCCTCGCAGGCCGCGGCGATCGCCTTTCTGCGCTACGACCTGGACATCAATTCGACCGCGCTGGTCACCCGGCTGCGCAACGAGAAGAGCGTGTTCATCGTGCCGGGCGACCAGTTCGGCTTCGACCGGCATGTGCGGGTCAGCTTCGGCCTGCCGCACGACTACCTCAAGGAAGGCTTGAGCCGGATCGACCGGCTGTGTGCGGAGATCCGGGGATGATCGACTTCGTCCGGGAGGTCGCTGCGGCCGAGGCACGGATCCGGCCCTATGTTCGCGAAACGCCGCTGGAGGAATCGCCGGCGCTTGCGGGCTCCAGCGGTGCGCGTGTGTTCCTCAAGTGCGAGAACCTGCAGCACACGGGCTCGTTCAAGGTGCGTGGCGCCTTGAACAAGGTGCTGTCCCTGTCCAGCGCGGAAGTCGCCCGCGGTGTGGTCACTGCGTCGACCGGCAACCACGGCGCCGCGGTCGCTTATGCACTGCGCCAGATCGGGGCCACGGGAACCGTGTTCGTTCCCGAGGGCGCCGCCCCGACCAAACTCGCGGCGATCGAACGGCAAGGCGGGAGGATACGGTTCCACGGTCACGACTCCAGCGACACCGAGGTCTTTGCGCGCGACTTCGCCGGCCAGACCGGGGCCACCTACATCTCGCCCTACAACGATGTCCAGGTGATTGCCGGGCAGGGAACGATCGCCGTCGAACTCTTGCGCCAGCTCGACCGGATTGACGTGGTCTTCGTGGCGCTCGGTGGCGGCGGACTGATCGGCGGGATCGCCGCCCACCTCAAGGCGCAGCATCCCGGCGCACGCATCATCGGCTGCTCGCCGGAGAACTCGCAGGTCATGATCGAGTCGGTCAAAGCGGGCCGGATCCTGGACATCCCGTCGCTGCCGACATTGTCGGACGGCACCGCAGGCGGAGTCGAGGCCGGCAGCGTCACGTTTGCCCTGGTGCGCGATCTGGTGGACGAGTTCTCGACCGTCACCGAGAGCGAAATCGCGCTCGCCATGTGTGCGCTGATGGAAACCCACCACATGATGATCGAAGGCGCCGCGGCGGTGGCGCTCGCCGCATTCCAAAAGCAGAAGGCCGCATGGGCCGGTGCCAACGTCGTCGTCGTGTTGTGCGGCGCGAACATCAGCCTGTCCACACTCAAGGGTCTGCTGCCATGACGCAGGTGCTGGCGCGGGACGTGATCGAACGCGCACTCGCCGGGCTCGATCTGGTGCCACTGATCGAAGCCGGGTTCGCCGCCTACTCCGAGGGCAGATGCAACATTCCGCCGGTAGGTGAACTGATGCTGGACAAGGGCGAGGTACACATCAAGTACGGCTGCATCACGGGGGAGCGCTACTACGTGGTCAAGGTTGCGTCGGGTTTTTACGGCAACTCGGCCCTCGGCCTGGCGTCGAGCAATGGCCTGATGCTGGTGTTCAGCCAGCAGACCGGGGCACTCGAAGCGGTGTTGTTGGATGAGGGCCTGCTGACGGATGTGCGCACCGCGGTCGCGGGCGCAGTTGCTGCGAAGCACCTTGCGCCGAGCCGGGTGGAACGGATCGGTGTGCTGGGCACTGGCGCGCAGGCGCGGCTGCAAATCCGTTATCTGATGCCGATCATCGCCTGCCGCAAGCTGGTGGCGTATGGCCGCATGCCAGAGCGGCTCGACGCCTACCGGCGCGATATGGAGGCGATCGGGTTCGACGTCGAAACGACCGACGACCCCGCCGCCGTCGCTGCGCGTTGCCAGCTGATCGTGACCACGACACCGTCCACCGTGCCGCTGCTGCGCGCCGGGGACATCCGGCCGGGCACCCACATCAGTGCGTTCGGATCCGACACGCCACACAAGCAGGAGCTCGACGCTGGCATTCTCGCGCGCGCGTCGCGCATCGTCGTCGACAGCGTCGCGCAGTGCCGCCTGCGCGGAGAGGTGCACAAGGCGCTGAAGGCGGGGACGATCACCGAGGCCGGCATCGACGAGATCGGAAGCCTGATCCTCGGACGACGCCCGGCGCGCACCGGGGACGACCAGATCACGCTGTTCGATTCCACCGGCCTGGCGGTGCAGGACGTCCAGATCGCCACGGCGGTGACGCAGGCCGCTGCGGCGGTCTGATCTACGCGCCGGTAGCGCCTGTAGACTGTTGGTGAAGCTGCGCCGCGCCTTGGCGTCGCGCGCGTGGTCACGCGGTCCAGGATGATGTCGAGCGTTCTTATCGGCTCAACTGTTCCGACGCTATCCATGCAGAGATGGTGATCGAGAAGTTTCACATTCACCTGGGCCTGGAGCCGACGCCGACACCCAAAAGCCCGGATCGCGCTGCTGTCGCTGATCTGTAGGTAAGGCGTCTATTCACGGACGGAGCAGAGCTGCATCCGGTTGCCATAGAAGCATTTTTACGGCGACAGTCTCAGGAACTCCATGATTCGATCGTCCCGGCTCGGTCATGTCGGAGAAACTGCCAGACACACGGCGTCGCCCTCGTTTGGCACCATGCTTGATTCATGCAAGTCGATGATTCTTATAAGTTTCTTAAAACTCTGCAGTTGTCGGCATGAATTCTGCTTGGGATACGTTATCTCTAGCGAAACCAATATTTGATCGGGACAAGTCATGAAATCGACCGTATCGACGATTTGCAAGGCCGCAGTACTGGCTATTACGATGAGCACAGGCCTTGCCTCTGCGGCGCCTATTTTTTGGACCGACTGGACTGGAAGCGATCAGGATACCGGCCTCGGCTTCAAGGCCACTGGCACGATCACCACCGGCAGTTCGACGGTCACCGTCACCTACACGAACCCGCAGGGGATTGGCTTCTATCAGCCGACCGGGGGCGCCTACTATTACAGTGGTGGTACGGACGGGCCTGGGGGAACCTCTCCATTCACGAGCAGCGCGGTGGACAACCGGCCGCCCACGACAGACATCATCGCCCTGCAATTCGCCGGAAGTCAGACGCTGAACTTCTCGCAGGCAATCGCGAATCCGGTGTTCGCTTACGTGAGCCTCAACGGCAACGGTTATGCTTTCGACCGGGATTTTGACATTCTCAGCTTCGGCGATGCCAGCAACGGCAATGACTGCGGCTATTGGGGGTGCGGGACCTCGTTCAAAAACATCGTCACTGTGGGTGGCAACACGGAGTATCAATTACTGGGGACCGGCGAGCCGCACGGCTCGCTGCAGTTCAAGGGGACGTTCGACACCGTGAATTGGCGCAGCCTGAGCAACGAGTACTGGAACGGTTTCACGGTCGGCGTGCAAGACACTGCGGTCGATTTCTGCACCGCCAATCCGACTGCACCCGGTTGCACTGCGAACGGTGTGCCTGAGCCTACATCGCTCGCACTGGTCGGCCTGGCGCTCGGCGCGCTCGGCTGGCGACGCCGCAGCCGAGCCTGATTTCTTAAGGAGTTCGGGCTACGGGCCCGGCGGTGAATACCGCCGGGCCCTTTTTGTTCCCTGCGCAGCCGCTTCGAATCCAGCCGACGGCACCACGCAACGAGTGATGTAGCGGCTGGAGTTCATGCGGCGACAGGTGGCCACGGTGTAGCAGTTGCAAATGCAAACAGCAATGGCCGCTTTCCCACAGTCAATATAGGCAGGCGGGTGTCGGGTATGGGTCGGCTGGAGTCCCATGATATTGAAAGTCGTACGTCCGCTTTCGCAGCATTGTGGTCGCATAAGTCCACGCGGCCAATGCCCGGAATGGGTTGGAAGTGTGGGCGATGCCGGCAGGAGCAGTCGCTGACCAGGCCACGCCGCTGGATGGGCAACGCGCAACGTGCTGACCGACAGTGAACGTCAGCTTCAGATGGGAGCGGACACCCGCTCCATGAGGGGGCAAACGTCAAGCATCGGTTGCCGCAGTCGCGCAGGACGAAAATCTGAGCGACAGCACCCAGTATTTTGTCGACATTCACGCCAGGTCAACGACTGTCCGCCTCACCCGACACAATCCGCTGTCCCCAACCAGACCCGACTGCCCCGCCTGTGACATGCCTCGAGCATTCCCGCACCGTCCTCGGACTCTCCGCACAGACCATGGGAAATGCCTAATTGGGTGAGCTCTGCTTTCTAGCCTACACCATCCGAGAAGTCGATGGCAGCGCTCGAAGCATCAAACCAGGGGTTATCGTCTGCGCGAACGGCCAGCGGGTGTAAAAGGACGACTTGCCGCACGCCTACCCCGCGCGCCGGTAGGACACATCAAACCATGCAAAACGCCGCAATCTTGTTCCCATCCAGGTCGCGAAAGTAGGCGCCATAAAAGTTGCCTCCGCGCAGGCCGGGCGCGCCTTCGTCGTGCCCGCCCAGCGCCAGCGCCTTGGCGTGAAGGGCGTTGACCTGGTCCTTGGTGTGCGCAGCCAGACCGATCATCACGCCGTTGCCCACGGTGGCGGGCTGGCCGTCAAATGGCTTCATGACTGCGAAGCTCGGCTTGTCGTAACCCGATCCCCAGCCGATGCCGCGCTCGAACTTCATCAGTTGCTTGATGCCGATCTCGCCAAACAAGGCGTCGTAAAACGCAACGGCACGGGGCAGGTCATTGGTGCCGACGGTGGTGTATCCGATCATGGGTTTCTCCTGTGAAAAAGTCGATGTTTGGGAGCAAGAGCGTAGCAGACTCTCAGCACCTGGAATCGATGATTGCGGCGTTGACCATGGTGCGAAGATCGCGCCGTAGCGGGTACAGGGTGGACGGCATGAACTGGGTCAGGAAAACGACGCACAGGTCTTCCACCGGGTCGATCCAGAAGGCCGTGGACGCGGCCCCGCCCCACCAATACTCGCCCAACGATCCGGCGACCTGCGTCCTGGCGACATCGGTGGTCATGGCAAACCCCAGGCCGAAACCGACGCCCCTGAATCTCGCCTCGGAGAACGGGGACACCGAGATGTCGGACAGCTCGCGTCCGCCCGGCAGATGGTTGGAGCGCATCAGCTGCAGGGTTTTCGGACCCAGCAGCCACACCTCGCCCAGGCGCCCGCCCTGGCGCAAGGCTTCGCAAAAACGCATGTAGTCGCCCGCCGTGGAGACCAGCCCGCCACCACCCGACGGGGCCGGTGGCGGCGCCCGAAAACTCGATCCACGCGCCGCGCCGAGCCCCGCCTGGGCGCTGGCGACCGCGACCAGTTTGCCGTTCTCGGCGGACCGCATATAACAGTCAGCGAAGCGCCCGGCCTTGTCGTCGGGCACATGGAAGTCGGTGTCGCGCATACCGAGCGGCTGGAAGATCCGCTGGCGCAGGAACTCGTCGAAGGGGATTCCAGAGATCTTGCCAATCAGGTAGCCCAGCACATCGGTTGAGACGGAATAGTTCCAGGCCGTCCCGGGCGAGAACTCCAGCGGCAATGCAGCCAACTGGT
>JAYVRP010000342.1:0-6747 GCA_043776215.1 Rhodoferax sp.
GCCAAGGGCACCTGCAAGACCATGAAGGGCATGTCCATGGAAGAAGCCAATATGCCCAAGAAGAGCTGACGCCTTGTCCATCGGCATCGGCTGGCGCCACCCCCACTATGGCGAACTGCTGGAGCGCCAGCCCGCCATCGGTTTTTTGGAGGTGCATTCGGAGAATTTCTTTGCCGACGGAGGAGCTGCGTTGCACGTGCTGGCGCAGGGCCGCGCGCTGTATCCGGTGAGCTTGCATGGCGTGGGGCTGTCGCTGGGCTCCGCGGCCGGTGTCGACCCGTGGCATCTGGAGCGGCTGGCGCGGCTGGTGCAGCGCATCGAGCCGGTGCGCGTCAGTGACCACGCTTGTTTTGCGCGTGGCACCGTCAAAGGCCACGAGGGTCTTCGTACCGTGCACGCCGAAGATCTGCTGCCGGTGCCGTTCTCCGGGCAGGCGCTGGATGTGATGGCGGCCAACGTGCAGCGCGTACAGGACCGCTTGAAGCGCCCGATCACGGTGGAAAACCTCTCGGCCTACATTCAGTGGAGCGGCGACACCATGACAGAGACCACGTTTCTGTCCGCGCTGGCGCAGCGCACCGGCTGTAGCCTGCTGGTGGATGTGAACAACATCTACGTGAACGCGCTGAACCAGCAAATACAGGGCGCCAGCATCGACCCCATGCAGTCCTGCCGCGAGTGGCTCGACGCCATCCCGCGAGATGCCGTTGCCGAGCTGCACCTGGCCGGCCATGCGCACTGCGGCGACATCGTGATCGACGACCACGGCAGCCGCGTCTGTGACCAGGTCTGGACGCTGTACCAGCATGCCACAGCCCGATTCGGTGCCGCGCCAACACTCATCGAGTGGGACACCGACATCCCCGCGCTCGATGTGCTGCTGCACGAAGCCGCCCTTGCCGATACACGCGCAACCGGGGCCTTGCCATGAACCTCGCCCGGTCGTCCGACAACGCTTTGCACCCAGGCGCGCAAGACGATGCACCGGCAAGCCTCCTCGCGCAGCAGCAACACGCCTTGCTCGATGCCCTGTTCTCCCGGCCCCCAGGCCGATTCTCCGCAACGGCGGCTCCGGCATCGCCATCGCAATTCACTGGCACCCGTGGCCTGCAGGCCTACCAGGCCCACGGGCATGCCCAGGCCGAGCGCAGCTTGCTGGCCGCCTATCCCGTGCTGGCACAACTGCTGGGCGAAGAGAGCTTCGGCCTGCTGGCGCATGATTTCTGGCATGCCCATCCGCCGCAGCGCGGTGACCTGGCGCAGTGGGGGTCGGAACTGCCGGCGTTCATCGCTCCCAACCCGCAACTGGCCGATGAACCCTATCTGGCCGATGTGGCACGCGTCGAGTGGGCCTTGCACCAGGCCGCCGGCGCGGCCGACGTGTCGCCCAATCCGGCCTCGTTCGCCCTGCTCTCGGAGCACGAACCCGACACGCTGACACTGGTGCTGGCCCCGGGCACCTGGGTTCTGTCGAGCAACTTCCCGGTGGCCAGCATCGTGAGCGCGCACCTTTCGGAGCATCCGTCGCTGGAACAGGCCGGGCAACTCCTGCGCGCCGGGGTGCACGAAAACACGCGCGTCTGGCGCCAGGGCTTCAAGCCCCGTCTGGCCAAGTGCAGCCCACAGGAGGCTGCCTTCCTGCGCGCGCTGCAGTCTGGCGCCTCGCTGCTGCGTGCCCTGGAAATCGCCGGGGAATTCAACCTCGCACCCTGGTTGCCGCAGGCCGTGCAGGCCGGCCTGGTGCTGGGCGCCGTGCGTCAAAAGCCGGACTGAACACTCTCGATCAGCTGCTCTTCGAGCAACTTGGCTGCATGCGGCAGCTTGCCCGAGGCCCGGTGCAAGGCGATCTCGAACTCGGGCAACAACGGGAAGCCTTCCTCCTTGCCATACGTGCGCCATTCGGGCGGCACCATGCTCTGCGCCAGCACCGTCACCGCGAGCCCCCCCGAAACGGCCAGCCGGCCTCCGGCAAAACTCTGACTGCAGTAGGCCACACGCCAGGGTGTGCCCGCCGTCTCCAGCGCCGCCAGCGCATGCTCGCGAAACACGCAACCGTCGGGGAACAGCGCCAGAGGCAAGGGGGCTTCCTGGTGGGCCATGTGCTGGCGTGAACCGGCCCACACCAGGCGCTCCCGGCGCACAATCTTGCCGCGCCGGCGGTTCGGCTGGCGCGTGATCAAGGCCACGTCCAGATCGCCGGCCTCCACCCGGTCGAGCAAGTCCCCGCTGAGCGCACCGATCACCTCCAGTTGCACGCGCGGGTAGGCGTGTGCAAACCGCGTCAGCACCGAGGGCAGGAAACTCTGCGCATAGTCGTCCGGCATGCCCAGGCGCACATGACCCTCGGCGAACGGCTGGTCGAGCGCCGCCAGCGCCTCCTCGTTGAGGCGGATCATGCGCCGCGCAAAACCCAGCAGCACCTCGCCTTCCTCGGTCAGGCGAATCTTGCGGTTGTCACGCTGGAGCAACTGGTGTCCGGTGAGTACTTCGAGCTTGCGCAACTGCATGCTGACAGCGGACTGGGTGCGGCACAAATACACCGCGGCGCGCGTGAAGCTGCCACTGTCCACCACGGCGGAAAAGGCCTGCAGCAAGGTCAGGTCGAGGTATTTCATCACCGCCTCCATCATCACAATTCGTGATCGTCAGCATAACAACAATTCGTTTGCGTGCACGCCGGACCAGTCCTACATTCGCGCATCGGGACCGCACAAAACTGCGGCAACCTTTCCGGGAACAACCCCACCACCGACCCACAAGGAGACACAGCCCCATGGCGCACCCCACCCCACCAACGGCGTCCGGAATCGTTCTGGACCGGCGCCAACTGATCACCGGAGCGACTGCGCTCGCGCTGTCGGCCAGCTTCGGCACCACTCCCGCGCTGGCGCAAGGCACACCCAAAAAGGGCGGCACGCTGCGTATGGGCATGGAGGGCGGCTCTGCCTCAGACAGCCTGGACCCGCGCACCTATGCCGACTCGATTCCCATCAGCTACAGCCTGATGTTCTGGAACCAGCTGGTGGAAATCGATGCCAAGGGCAACGCCACGCCGGAGCTGGCCGAAAGCTGGGAGTCAAAGCCCGGCGCCGCTGAATGGACCTTCAACATCCGCAAGGGCATCACCTTCGGGTCCGGAAAAGCGCTGGACGCCGACGACGTGATCTATTCGATCAATCTGCATCGCGGTGACACCAAATCGCCGGCCAAGGGAATCCTGGAGCCCATCACCGACATCAAGAAGCTCTCCGCCAACCAGATCCAGATCAACATGAAGACCGGCAATGCCGACCTGCCGTTTGTCTTGTCGGACTACCACCTGATGATCGTTCCCAACGGCACCACCGACTTTTCCAGGCCCGACGGTACCGGCGCCTACACACTGGTCGAATGGCAGCCGGGCGTACGTATCGTGGCCAAGCGCAAGCCCGGCAACTACTGGAAACCCAACTGCGGCAATTTCGACACGATCGAACTCATCTACATCGGCGACTCGGCGGCGCGCACGCAAGCGCTGGTGACCGGGCAGGTAGACGCGGTCAACCGGCTGAACCCGAAAACGGTTGCCCTGCTGTCCAAAAACAAGGACATCACCATCACACGGACCAAAGGCACCGGCAACCGCTACGGTTTTGTGGCGCTGTTGGACACCGATCCGTACAAGAACCACGATGTGATGCTGGGCCTGAAGTACGGCATCGACCGCCAGAAGATCGTCGACAACGTCTTTTCGGGTTATGCATCGATCGGCAATGACCAGACGGTGGGCCCGGCCGACCAGTTCTACAACGCCAACCTCAAGGCCAAGCCCTACGACCCGGACAAGGCAGCGTTCCACTTCAAGAAGGCCGGCGTCAGCGGACCGTTCGAACTGCAGGTGTCGGAAGGCTGTTACTCCGGGTCCACCGATGCCGGCATCCTGTACCAGGAATCGCTCAGGAAGGCCGGCGCAAAAATGGAAATCAAACGCGTCTCCGGCGACGGCTACTGGGACAACATCTGGATGAAGGTGCCCTTCAGTGCCGTCTTCTGGGGCAACCGCCCGACCGCCGACCTGCAGATCTCCTTGCAATTCCTGGGCGGTGGCGCCTGGAACGACACCCATTTCAAGAGCGCTGCGATGGACAAGCTGGTGATCGATGCACGTGTCGAGCTGAGCCGCGCCAAACGCAAGGAACTGTATGCCGAGGCCCAACGCCTCATTTCCGAAGATGCTGGCATGGTGTGCTTCGGCGTTGGCGACCAGATGGACGGAGGCGGCAAGAAGCTGCGCGGATTGGAGCCGCACGCCCGCTATGACATGAACGACAACCGGCTGGCCGAAAAAGGCTGGTTTGCCTGAGAGCTTAAGAGTCTTTCTACTGCGCCCTTCTGGAGTCAACATCTTGAAAATCGGTTTCATCGGCTTGGGCAACATGGGGGCCGCCGCAGCCCGCAACATCCAGCGGGCAGGCTTGGACCTGACGGTTCACGATCTGCGCAGGGAGGCGGGTGCCACTTTGATCCAGCATGGAGCGCGTTGGGCCGACACACCGGCCGAGGTGCTCGCTCAGGTGGACGTGGTGGTCACCATGGTGTTCGGGCCGGCCCAGATCGAACAAGTGCTGCGCGCCGAAAGTGGCCTTTTGAGCGCCAACTGCAAGGGCAAGGCCTGGATCGACCTGACCACCAGCAGCCCGGTGCTGATGCGCGCCCTGGCGCTGGAGTTTGAGGCCGCCGGCGGGCTGCCGGTGGACGCGCCGGTGACCGGCTCGATCGACTCGGCGATTCGCGGCGACATGATCCTGTTCGTGGGTGGCACCAACGCGGCGGTGGAGCATGTCCGCCCGGTGCTCGATGCGATGGGAGAGGTACGGCGCGTCGGGGCTTATGGCAACGGCTACGTGGCCAAGCTGGTCAACAACCAGTTGTGGCTGGTGCATGCGGCCGCTATCGGCGAAGCCATGGTGACAGCCAAGAAAGCCGGCCTGGAGCCCGGCGTCTGGTGGGCCGCCATGAAAGGCGGCGCGGCGGAAAGTTTCGTGATGCAGCACGACGTGCCGTCGATCTTTGCCGGCCACTACGACCCGTCGTTCCGGCTGGCGTTGTGCGTGAAGGACCTGGGGCTGATTGATCAACTCGTCAAGCAAACCGGCACCCGCGACGAGCTGACGCAGGCCACCTACGCCCGCTTCCGCGAGGCCGCCGCGCGCTACGGTGATGATGCAGGTGAGATGACGGTATGCAAGCTGATCGAGGAGGACGCGGGTGTGGACCTGCGTGTAGCAGGTGACTGGGTGGCGCCCTGGAACGTGAAGCACCCGGAAGAGGCGTGAATGACACCGCCATGAACCCCTCCAGCACACCCGCCATCGGTTTCGTCGGGCTGGGCAACATGGGCGCGCCAATGTGCCGGCGTCTGCTGGCGGCCGGTTACGAGGTCACGGCCTTCGACGTCAACGCGAAAGCGTTGGCGGACATCGTGACGCACGGGGCCACGCCTGCCACGTCTGCGGCGGAATGCGCCGCACAGGCCGATCTGTTTCTTACCTCGCTTCCGAGGCCTGACCACGTGGAGGCTGTGATGGCAGGGCCCAGCGGTGCGCTGGCCGTGCTTCGACCAGGATCGGTGTGGGTGGACCTCACGACCAACCGCAAGGAACTCGTAACGCGCCTGGCGGCCAGCGCCCCGGACGGGGTGTCAGTGGTCGACTCGCCGGTCACCGGTGCGGTGGACGGCGCTCGCAACGGCAAACTCACGCTCTACATCGGAGGTGATCCCTCGGTCGTGGCGCGGGTGACGCCAGTGTTGCAACATCTGGGCCTGGTGATCCCTTGCGGCGCGTTGGGCACGGGCAATGTGGTCAAACTGGTCACCAACCAGCTCTGGTTCATTGCCGCCGCCGCAATTGGCGAGGGCTTTGCCGTCGGCATGGCGAACGGCGTGGAGTTGGACACCCTGTGGCACGCCATCCAGGCCAGTGTCGGCGACAGCTTCGTCGTCCGGCACGACGCCCCATCCATCTTTGCCGGGCATTACGACCCGAGCTTCTCGCTCGACCTGTGCATGAAAGACCTGGGCCTGATCGCCGCCTTGGCCGAACACGTCACGGCGACACTGCCAATGACCGATGCCGCGCGCGCCGCGTTCGGTCTCGCCCTGGAACGCTACGGCCCCAACGCCGCCGAACTGCATGTGGCAAAACGCATCGAAGATGACGCGGGCCTGTCGATGCGTCTTGCGGGCGACTGGACACCACCTTGGGAAAAGTAGTGCTCGGTGGTCTGCCTGCTCCCTGACGCGCGCTACGCCGGCCGCGCGGCCTCAGCGCTTCATCCCCATCCAACGCTGCGCGCTATGTGTTGCTGCAATCTTGGCCAGCCCGGCGCCCATGGGCGGGCGTGGCGGTTCATTCTTCGCGCCATTGCCCGCCTCCGACCTGGCCATCACGTGGCTGTCCCTGCCCGGGTACGCAAGTCAATACCCCATTGGCGGCAGGACATCACCCAGAGAGGGAACGTTCACGTAACATCGTGCAGACACGAGCAAGACCAGGCCTGAAGATCCCGGAGACACCATGATGCACCTCAACGTGAGACGGACAAGAAGCCTGGCACTGTGCCTGATGATTTTTGCCGGCGTGGCCACGGCGGCGTGGGCTGACGATGCGTCGACCGTCACCGAATTGATGGGCAGTGGCCGTTCTGCCGCAGCGCTATCGGTGGCGAACCGGCACCTCGCAAAGAATCCCGGCAATCCCGGAATGC
>JAYVRP010000343.1:0-6735 GCA_043776215.1 Rhodoferax sp.
CCCGGTGCGGTCAGGGCAATCACCTGGCGGTCGATGCCACAGGCGTCCATGTGCGCGAGCCGGAGCTGGTCGAGATCGGTCAGGCAACGCATGATGTGCTGCGCCCGTTCGCTCGGGCTGCTCATGTAGAAGCCCATCAAACCCTGGAAGCCCGGATCGACGTTGCCTTTGGACAGCAACTTGCGATAGACATCCATCATCTCGGGTGGCGCAAACGCCTCTTCGGTGGCAATACGCAGGTACGGCGCCTGGAGCGGCTTCTTCACGGAATGGGGGTCGGGCAATTGCATGGGGCGTGTGTCGCAGCGATGGGATTGGGATTCAGGAAGTAGTGCGGGCCACACCAAGCAGGCGATCCAGCAGCTCGGGCTGGTCCAATAGGCTGGCGGCAGGTCCGGCGTGCACCACGGTGCCCCGGTCGAGCACGGCCGCGCGGTCCGAAATGGCGAGTATGGCCTGCGGGTGCTGCTCCACGATGATGGCCGACAGGCCCTCCTCGCGGGTGATCCGGCGGATCACCGCCAACAGCTCCTGCACGATGATGGGCGCCAGACCCTCCAGCGGCTCGTCCAGAAGCAGCAGGGTCGGGTTGAGTACCAACGCCCGGCCCACCGCCAGCATTTGCTGCTCGCCGCCCGACAACTGCGTGCCCAGGTTGCCCTTGCGCTCCGCCAGCCGGGCGAACATGTCGTACACCCGTGCCGGGGTCCATTTGCCCGGGCGCGCCACCGCCGTGAGATTCTCGTGCACGGTCAGCGATTTGAAGATATTGCGCTCTTGCGGCACCCAGCCGATACCGGCGGCGGCACGCTGGAAGGAGGCCAGTGTGTGCAAGGGTTTGCCGGCCAGGGTAATGGTTCCGCCATGCTGGCGTGTGGCACCCACCAGCGTATTGATCAGGGTGGTCTTGCCCGTGCCGTTGCGCCCCAGCAAGGCCAGCGTTTCACCTTCACCCAGGTCCAGCGACACGTCGTGGAGGATCACCGCCTCGCCATATCCGGCACTCAGGTCGCGCACCTGCAGCAAGTCAGCCATGGGAGGTCTCCGTCGTGCCCAGGTAGACCGCCCGGACTTCCGGATCATTGGCAATCTGCCGCGGGTCGCCCTCGGTCAGCACCGCCCCGTTGACCAGCACCGTCATGCGCTGCGCGAAGCTGAAGACCAGATCCATGTCGTGTTCGATCAGCAACACCGACACGTCGGCGGGCAACGCCGCCACCGTCTGCAAAAGTTCCTCGCGCTCACCGGCCGGCACGCCGGCCACCGGTTCGTCCAGCAGCAGCACGCTCGGTTCGCAGGCCAGTGCGATCGCAATTTCCAGCAGGCGCCGTTTGCCGTAGGGCAACAAGCGGGTGGGCTGGTCCATGACTTCCGACAGGTGGAACTGTTCGAGCAGGGACGTGCAGCGCTGCGTCACCTGCTGGCTGGCGCCCAGCGGCTGCCACCACCGCGTACCCAGGCCCAGGTGCTGCGACACCGTCAGGGCCAGGGTCTGCAGCGGCGTGAGCGAATCAAACAGCTGGTTGATCTGGAATGTCCGCGCCATGCCGCGGCGCGCACGGTCGTGGGGTGCCAGTGTCGTGATGTCCTGCCCGAGCAGCGTGATGCGGCCCTGCGTGGGCTCCAGCACACCGGTGAGCAGATTGATCAAGGTAGTCTTGCCCGCACCGTTGGGGCCGATCAATGCATGGCGCGCGCCTTTGTGCAAGTTCAGCGTCACGTTGTTGGTGGCCGTGATGCCACCGAACTTCTTCACCAGACCCTGGCAACTCAGGACCACCTCTGGCATCAACTTTGCCGCTGCGTTCATGGCGCCCGCCCTCTGCCAAACCAGGTCCAGGGACGCAGCAGACGCTCGCGGCCCACCATCACCAGAACCACCAGGAAGAGGCCGATCCAGAACGTCCAGTACTGCGGCGTGATGGCCGAAATGACGTTGTGCATGAGCTTGAACACGATGGCGCCCGCAATACCGCCCCACAGCCATCCGGTGCCGCCAATCACCAGCATCAGCATCAGGTCGGCCGACCGGTCGAACGCGAACAGGTCGAGCGAGGCAAAACCTGTGGTCTGCGCCAGCAGCCCACCCGCGACACCGGCAACCCCCGCCGCCACGGTGTAGATCACCGCCAGCCGGGAGTGCACCGGAATGCCGATGGCCATGGCCCGCAGCCGGTTGTCGCGGATGGCCATCAAGGTGGCGCCAAAAGGGGAACGTACCAGGCGGCGCAACAACAGGAAGAAAAGCAGGCACACGCACAAGGCATAAAACGCTGCCGTGCGGCCCGCCAGGTCGAACTCGAACCGACCCAGCACCGGCGCCATCACCACGCCCTGCAGGCCATCGGCACCCCCGGTGAGCCAATCGAGCTTGTTGGCCAGTTCCATCAGGACCAGCGCCACGCCGAGGGTGACCATCAACCGGGTCAGGTCGGACCCGCGCATGATGGTCAGGCTGCACACCGCGCCCAACGCCGTGGCCACCACCATGGCCACCAGCAAACCGGCCAGAGGATCGGGCATCACGAGTTTTGCAAAAAGGGCCGCTGCATAGGCACCAATGCCGAAGAAGGCCGCGTGTCCCAGAGACACGATGCCGGTGTACCCGAGGATCAGGTCGAGCGACAAGGCGAAAAGGGCCACGATGGCAATTTCGCTGATGAGCAGGGAATGGCTTGGCACCATCAGCGGGGCCACAAAGGCCAGCAGCCACAGCGCCGGCTCCCAGGGTTTCCAGCGACTCGCCTCCAGCAGCGATTTGCGGGTGTCCACCTATTTGCCCCCGGCGCGCGCGAAAAGCCCCTGCGGGCGCCAGATCAGGATGGCGATCATCAGGCTGTAGACGATGAACGCACCCAGCTTGGGGATGTAGTACTTGCCAGCGACATCCGCAATGCCCAGCAGCAACGCCGCCAACAGCGGGCCAGTGATCGAGGTGGTCCCGCCGACAGCGACGACAATCAGGAAGTAGATCATGAACTTGAGTGGAAAGGTCGGATCGAGGCCCAGCACTTCGGCACCCAGCGCCCCACCAAGACCCGCCAGCCCGGACCCGACAGCGAATGTCGACAGGAACACCGCATTGACATTGATACCCAGACCGGCGGCCACCCGCTGGTCATCCACCGATGCGCGCAGGCGGCTGCCAAAACGTGTCCGGGACAGGACGTACTGCAGACCGATGGTCAACGCGGCACACACCACGATGATGAACAGGCGGTAGTGCCCCATGCCCAAGGCACCACCGAACAGTTCCGTGCGGCCCTTGAGGTATTCCGGCAACTGCACGATCTGCTGGGTTGATCCGACGAAGTAGTCCGCGCTGGCCACCGCCATGAAGGTCAGTCCGATGGAAAAAAGCACCTGGTCCAGATGGGGTTTGGCGTACATGCGACGGTACAAGGTGCCCTCCAGCACGGCACCGAGCAAGGCCGAGCCGACAAAGGCCAGGGGCAGGCACACCAGAAAGGGCACGCCGGCATGCTGCATCAGAAGGACCGTGATGTAGCCTCCGGCCATCGCAAACGCGCCATGGGCCAGGTTGATGAAGTTCATCAGGCCCATGGTCACCGCCAGCCCGACGGCGAGTATGAACAACAGCATGCCGTAGGCGATGCCGTCAAAGAGGATGGTCAACACGGGACGGGTACCGGGGTGTTACCGGGACTTGGCAGGGTCCTTGACATCCTTCATCACGTCAAACTCCATGTTGTAGAGCTGGCCGTTGACCCGTTCCACACGCCGGATGTAGACATTTTGCACAATGTCGCGTGTCTGGGCATCGATATAGATCGGTCCGCGCGGGCTCTCGAAAATCTGGCCTTTCATGGCGTTCACCAGCGCGTCGCCGGTGCCGGTGCCCTTGGTTGCCTTGATCGCCTCGTAGATCACCCGCATGCCGTCATAAGCCGCGACGCCAAAGAAATTGGGCCGCACGCCTTTGCTCTGCTTCATGAAGGCCTCGACGAACCTCTTGTTGGCGGGCGA
The DNA here is from genome assembly GCA_043776215.1 of Rhodoferax sp. Classification (GTDB taxonomy): domain Bacteria; phylum Pseudomonadota; class Gammaproteobacteria; order Burkholderiales; family Burkholderiaceae_C; genus CAISIP01. Next base: position 3,988 of record JAYVRP010000343.1, read on the forward strand.
GTCATGGGACACCGAATACGGGTGGGACGTGACCAGGCCGAGCGCCACGTCCCCCATCTCGTTGAGGATTTCATCGTCCGCCACGCTACCTTCACCAATCAGCTTAATCCCAGCTTTGTCCAGACCGCGTTCCGCAAACTGCTTGAGTAGCGCCGTACCGCCACCCGCCGGAACAAACACAAAAAGTGCGTCCGGCTTGAGATCACGCACCTTCTGCAGGAAAGGCGCGTAGTCGGGGTTGCGCAGAGGCACGCGCAACTCGCCGAGCATCTGTCCGCCGTTAAGCAGGAAACGCTCACGGAAAGTCTTTTCGGCATCGATGCCGGGGCCGTAATCGGTCACCAGGCTGACCACCTTCTTGATGCCATTCTTGGGCGCCCATTCAGCCACACCCAGGGTGACCTGGGGCAAGGTCATGCTGGTGCGCACGATGTAGGGAGAGGCTTCGGTGATGATCGATGTGGCGGCCGCCATGATCACCATCGGAGTTTTTGACTGGGTGGCAATCGGTGCTGTTGCCAGCGCCAACGGGGTGAGACCGAAACCGGCCAGCACGTCCACTTTGTCATTCACCACCAGTTCCTGGGCCAGCCGCTTGGTGATGTCCGGCACACCGGTGTCATCCTTCAGGATGATCTGCACCGGCCGCCCGGCCACCTTGTCGCCGAACTGCGCCATGTACAAGCGCACGCCATTGTCGATCTGCCGCCCGGTCGAAGCGAACGGCCCGGTCATCGGCAGCAGCAGGCCGACCTTGAACGGTGTACCTGTCTGTGCAAAGGCGTGACCCGCGCCAAGACCGTACGCGCTGGCGGCAAGGCTTTGAATGAAAGTTCTTTTATTGATAGCCACGGCTGTCTCCAGGTGAAAGTGTGCGGCAATACGCCATGAGGGAACTATATGTCCGCCCGAATGGGCAAAACGCGGATGATGACCCTGACAAACCCGGCCGCCATGTCACCCACGGCGCCGTATGAGTTGCACCCCCGGCAGGCGGTGCATGTCGTGGTTGCGTACCGCCTGGCGCAGGTTGCGCTGGGCAATACGGGAATGCTCGCGCATCACATCTTCGGCGCGCGAGCCTTCGCGTTGTTCGATCGCCTCCAGCACCTGCCAATGCTGGTCCTGCGCCACCACGAGCATGTCGCGCGCCTGCGCTGAGTTGGCCTGCTCAATGACAAATGCCGACGGCGACGCGAATGGCAGACTCAGGACGCGATCAAGCTGCCGGCTGATGACATCGCTGCCTGCCATCTCACGCAGCAAGGCATGGTATTTTTCGTTCAAGGCCACGTAGTTGGAAAGCGCGCTGTCGGACAGTTGCGGCGCCTGCAGAAACACGTCGATCTCGCTCAGGCATCGGCGGGCTTCGCCCAGCACCACAGGGGGAGCACCACGCTCGGCGGCCAGCCGCGCCAGCAGGCCTTCCATCGTGCCGCGCAATTCGATCGCTTCCGACACATCGCGCTCGGTGAACGTCTTGACCGCATAACCGCCGTTGGGCAGGATCTCGAGCAAGCCTTCCTGCTCCAGCCGCAACAAAGCCGCCCGCACCGGCGTGCGCGACACCCCGAGCCGCTCCACCACCGCGAGTTCGGCGATACGGGCTCCGCCCGGCAACTCACCCGACAGGATCAGCTCGCGCAGCTGCAGCAAGGCGCGCACCTGCACGCTCTCGGAGCTGCCATGCCCCGCCGCAAGGACGGGTGCCTCGACGGGCGATTCGACGGGATGCGTCAACGAGTCCATGGTGCGGCGGCAATTCCGGCTTCGATCAGCTCTGGCGCGAGCGCCAACCCTGGTGGTAACCCTCGCGGGCATCGCGCGCATACGGCACCGGCGCGACGCGCACGCGGACTTCCATTTGCTTGTGGCGCTCGACCGTCGGCTTGCTGGTTCCTCCGTTGTCCTCACCCCAAACCAGCGTCAGCACGTCGTCCATGTGGATGTTGGCATCCACGACACCCAATGACAAGGCCACATGCTCGTTGTCACTGAAACCCGAGAACATGGACAAACCCGCCACCTTGTCCCCCATCATGACCCGGTCGTAAGAGGACGTTGCATAGTTGGCATTCGGGAGGTCGTAGTATTTGGCGTTGCCGTTTGGAATACAGATGGACGACATGATCCGACCGACGTCTTCACCGTTCCATTCGAAGGTGACTTTCTTGCGCTGGGGGCGCTTCTCCGCCACCATCCTTTCGAGTGCCTCGCGGCCTGCGAAATCGTGGTCGAACTTCACGAACGGGCCGTAACCCAGCTCATAGGGCGAGAGGTAGTAATCGCGGATATCGTTTCCAACGAAACTGCCCCCGATCGAACACGTGCCTTCATATCCGTTGGCAGGCAACCACTCACGGTAAGACTTCATGCTGTCACCGCTATAGACAGCCGGCAACGGAGATGGAATCCAGCCCGACTCCAGTGTGTTGCTGGAATAGGTCCGCGCCCCCACCGGAAGGAGGCCGAATTCACGGCCGGCCTCCAGTATCGTTTCGCGAATTTCGTCGCCCTCGGCATAGGGGCCCCACAACTCCAGCCCGGGGGCGCCCGCCATGCCATGGCGCAACGCGCGAACCTTCCGCCCGGCAATGGTGATGCTGTCCATGGTGAAGAATTTGACGTCGGGAATCGGTCCACCGTTGATCTTCTCGAGGATTTTCGCTGCGTGCGGGCCTTGCACCTGGAACCGGTAGTGCCGGCGGGTCACGGCCTTGCCGCGCGGGTGGGAGGGTGAGCGATCAT
>JAYVRP010000344.1:0-2089 GCA_043776215.1 Rhodoferax sp.
TCGGTCATGCACACCGCCGGCCAGAGCGCCAACATGGCCTACGCAGGCTCGGGCGTGAATGCGCTGGACCGCGCCATCGAGGCCCTGGTCTACGCCGACCAGGCCATGCGCGCCGTGGCGCCGAGCGCGCGCTGGGAGCGCCAGTTCGGCCCCTCGAAGATCGTGCTCGACAAGACCTACCGGCTGGTTCCGCGCGGCGTGGCGGTGTGTTTCTCGTGCGCCAGTTTCCCCACCTGGAACGCCTGGCCATCGATGATGGCCAGCCTGGCCACCGGCAACGCGGTCATCGTCAAGCCGCACCCGGCCACCGTGTTGCCGATGGCCATCACTGTGCGCGTATTCCGCCAGGTGCTGCAGGCCGCGGGCTTCGACCCGAACCTGGTCACCCTGGCGCTCGACAGCAGTGCCGAGCCGATCGGCAAGTTGCTGGTCAGGCACCCCAAAACCGCGATGGTCGATTTCACCGGCAGTGTGGCGTTCGGCCAGTGGGTGGAACAGAACGCGCACCCGGCGCTGAGCTTCACCGAGACTGCCGGCTGCAACACCGTGGTGCTGGAGTCTGCCGACGACCTGGACGCCGCGCTGCGCAGCCTGGCCACCACGCTGTGCATGTTCAGCGCGCAGATGTGCACCAGCCCGCAGAACATCTATGTGCCGGCAGCCGGAGTCAAGACGCCCCAGGGCCTGGTGCCCTTGCGCGACGTGGCACGCCGCCTGGCCGACGCGGTGGCGGCCCTGACCGGCGACCCGAAGAAGGCCGCCATGATCCTGGCGACGCTTCAATCCGACCAGACGCTGGCCTTGCTGCAGCGCATGCTGGCCGCGGGCGAAACGCGCGGCCGCGTGCTGTTGCGGCCCCAGGCCTATGCCCACCCCGAGTTCCCGGATGCGCGCACCAGCACGCCACTGATGCTGCAAGTGGGCAAGAGCGAGCGCGACCTGTACGGCGAGGAGCGCTTCGGCCCGATCAGTTTCGTGATTACCTGCGACGACGGCGACGATGCCTTGCACCAGGCCACCACCGACGTGAAGCAGTTCGGCGGCCTCACTGCCTTCCTGTATTCGACCGACGAGGCCTTCATCGGCCGGGCCGAGGCCGCCTATGCCCGCGCCGGCGCCCAGCTCACGATCAACCTCACCGGCGCCATGCCGCTGAACTTTGCCGCCGCCTACAGCGATTACCACGTCACCGGCCTGAACCCGGCCGGCAACGCCTCGCTGACCGACCTGGCCTTCGTGGCGAGCCGGTTTCGCATCACCCAGTCGCGCCGGCCCGCACCGGCATCCACCTCCACCGCATGAACTGCCATTGAAAGGATCCGCTCCATGAACACGCGCACCGCCCCCGAGAACCTGGTCGCTCCGTTTGGCGAGGACTATGGCCCCATGTTGACAGGTGTCTACGCGCCGGTCTTCGAAGAGCTCGACCTCAAGGACCTCAAACTGCTCAAGGGCAGCATCCCGAAGAACCTCAACGGCGTTTACCTGCGCGCCGGCCCCAACGCGCGTTATGCACCCACCGGCCGTTACCACCCGTTCGATGGCGACGGCATGGTGCATTCGGCGCAGTTCGACAACGGGCAGCTCACCTACCGCAACCGCTGGGTGCAGACCGACGGTTTTCTGGAAGAAAAGGAAGCCGGTCGCTCCACCCACCACGGCATCCGCGAAACCCTCAAAGGCCGGCCCGACAAGCGCCTGAAAGACACCGCCAACACCGACCTGGTGGGCCACCGCGGCCGCGCGCTGGCGCTGTGGTACATGTCGGGCGACGCCTACGAAATCGACCCGATCACGCTCGAGACGCTCGGCAAGTCGGGCGCCATCAGCCACAGCGGCGGCAAGATCTCGGCGCACGCGAAGGTGGACGAGATCACCGAAGAGCTGATGTTCTTCGACTACGGCAATGACGCACCCTATATGCACTACGGTGTGGTGGGTGCCGACGGCGCGCTCAAGCATTACGTGCCGATCGACCTGCCGGGCGCGCGCCTGCCGCACGACATGGCCGTCACCGAGCATTACTCGGTGCTGCACGACCTGCCCTTGTTCCACGACCACGAGGCCATGGCCCTGGGCCGGCACAAGA
>JAYVRP010000345.1:0-2087 GCA_043776215.1 Rhodoferax sp.
AGCCGCAGGGCTGGCGGACAAGCGCGCACGAGTTGCTGCAGCAGGTCCATCACCGGTGGCCCCAGCACCGGGTCCTGCACACCCACGGCCATGAAGGACTGGCCGGTCCATTGTGTCTGCCAGAACGTGCGCGCCTCGCGCGACACTGCCGCGCCGTCGGATTGCGCAAACTCCGGCACCATCGGCGCAAAGGCGCGCAAGGCCGCGCGGTGCCCGCTGTCTGGAAACGGGGCCGTGTAGGCGGCGCACTCCGGTGCGCTGAGGTGCGGATTGCCGCGCGAAAATAGCCGCGCCACATCGAAGTCCGGGTTCTTCGCACACATGTCACGCCAGGCCAGAAAACCCGGGCTCAGTAGCCGGTCTCCGGTCGCGAGCATGGTGTTCATGGCCAGCAAGGCGGCATACCGGTGGGGCGCTGCCATCGGCAAGGTCAGGCCGAGAAGCCCACCCCAATCCTGCACCACCAGCGCCAAATGCTGCAAGTCCAGATGCTCGACGAATTCGAGCAGGACCCGCCGGTGCCAGGTGAAACTGTGTCGGGCCTCCTTCTTGGGCTTGTCGCTTTTGCCAAAGCCCGGCATGTCGGGTGCGACCACCCGGTCGCCGGCCGCCAGGAAGACCGGAATCATCTTGCGGTAGAGATAGCTCCAAGCCGGGTTGCCATGCAGGCACAACCACGTGCGTGGCGCATCGCGCGGGCCTTCGTCCAGGTAATGCATGCGCAGGCCTGCGAGCGCCGGCAAGGTGCTCAGGTAGTGCGGTGGCCAGGGGTAACCGGGCAATTGCTCGAACCGGGCGTCCGGCGTCCTCAGGGCGTCATCCCGCACAGGGCTGCTCATCTTGCGGTTCTCCTTGCGTCGGCTGGAAAAAAAATCTGTCAACATTTCGGCGCACTCCGACGCGAGCACCCCGGCACGGACCGATGTCTGGTGGTTGAGTCGCTCCTGCGCAAACAGGTCCAGCACCGATCCTGCGGCGCCGGTCTTGGGGTCTGGGGCACCGTACACGACCCGCGACAGGCGCGCATGCAGCATGGCACCTGCACACATGGCGCAGGGCTCCAGAGTCACGAACAATTCGCATCCGTCGAGCCGGTAGTTTCCCAATGCAGTGGCGGCCGAGCGCATGGCCTCGATCTCGGCGTGCGCGGTGGGGTCGTGCCGTGTCACCGGCTGGTTGTGCCCCACCGCGATGACCCGGCCGTCCTTGACGACGACCGCCCCCACCGGCACCTCGCCGGCCGCAAGGGCCAGGCGGGCCTGCTCCAGGGCCAGTTGCATCCACTGCGCGTCGTCGCGGTCCATCGGCCTGTCAATCCTCTGCGCCCGTGGCCGTCGTACCTATGCCCAGCCGGTCCATCCACGCCCCCAGCGCCTGTTCGTTCTCACCACCAGCGGCGTACACCTCGCGCATCCGGGTATGCGCCTCAGGGCGATGCTGGTTGAGTTTGATCTTGCACTGCAGGGTCAGCACCTCGAGCTCGAACGCCACGATCGCGCCCAGCATGCGGTGCTGGTAGTCGGGCGCCAGGCCCAGCCACTGGGCCACGTAGGCCGGGTCGTGGTCCTGGATCAATTTTTTCAGCAGACGGTCTTTCGCCAGCGCATCCTCCATCAGCGTTGCCTGCACCTTGCAATGCACTGCCAGGTAGTTCCAGGTCGGCACCCGCACCAGGTCCGGGTAGACCCGGGGCGACATGTAGGAGTGCGGACCGAGGAACGTCACGACCGCCACCGACCGGGCCTGCAAGTAGCGCCAATGCGGGTTGGGTTTCGCGCAATGGCCGAGCAGGACCAGCGCCTCGCCACGCTCTTCCACATGCAGTGGCAGATGGCTTACAAACGGCAGCGCTTCGTCATCGTTGCTGATCAGGCTGGCCAAGGGGCAGTCACGCATCAGGTCGAGCGCCATGGAGCGCTCTGGCGCGGAAAATTGGGGTGGCAGGTACATGGTGACACGACTTTAGCCCATCCGCGACCAGCGGCGACCGAGGACGCGGGTTGACGCATGTCAATGATGGCAACGGCCTCGCGATCAGAATCGGGGATCTGAACCTGCAGCCGTGGCATGCCCACGGCGATGAGAGG
>JAYVRP010000346.1:0-2084 GCA_043776215.1 Rhodoferax sp.
CATTGGCGGCTGCGACCATACTCATGCGCCTCCCGGCCTCCGCGGTGAGCGCGGCACTGTGCGGGCTCAAGACCACATTGGGCAGTCCAAGCAGCGGCAGGTCCGGCGCGGGTGGTTCCTGTGCAAAGGTATCGATGCCGGCCCCACCCGCGGACAGGTGTCCCGTCAGCGCCTCGTACAGCGCCGCTTCATCCACCAGACCGCCCCGCGCGGCGTTGATCAGGATTCCAGTCGGTTTCATTGCAGCCAGTACGCCGGCATCGATGATGTTGCGCGTGGCCTGGCTCAGCGGCAGATGGACACTCAATACGTCGGTGCGACCGAGGGCCGCGCGCCAGTCATCGATCTTGGTGACCGACGCTGCCTTGGCCGACTCCTCTGAAACCAGCGGGTCATGAATGAGAACCTGCATGTCGAACGCGCATGCACGCCGTGCAACTTCACGGCCAATCCGTCCGAAACCGAGCAGCAGAAGGGTCTTGCCGGCGACTTCGGACACGGCCAGGCTCTCCCGGATCGACCAGTTGCCGCTGCGCACCGCATGGTCATATGCCGCTGCCTTCTTGAGCAGGCACAACAGCATCGTGATCGTCTGCTCGGCCACCGACACCGCAGTGACCGGGCCGACGGTGGTGACGGGGATGCCACGCGCCGACAATGCATCGACCGGCAGGTTGTCGCAACCGACACCATGGCGCGACACCACGCGCAAACGCTTCGCGTCGCGGATGTCGGCTTCCGACAACACCCCGTAACGGATCAGGATTGCATCGGATTGCGCGACCAGCGGAACCGGAATCGGCGCACCGGGATCGGTCAACATCGTGATGTTCAGGCCGCCGTGGTCCCGCAGCAGCTGTAATGCGTCCGGATGGATCTTGCCGATCACCAGCACGTTTTTCTCTTTTGTGGGAGACATCACACATCCTCCAGGGCAAGGATGTACAGACCGGCGTTGGAGTCGGTGCAGTAGATGAGGCCGTCCTCGGCAACGAAGACGTCCGTCGTGTCCACGACGCACGGCCTGTTGGGGCGGTAGTCCATCAGGGTGCGCGGCGCAGGTGGCACCAAGGCGGCGATTTCGATCGGCCGAAACGGGTCCCGGATGTCATAGACACGCATGCCGGCGTTCTGGTAGGTGACATAGAGCCGCTCGGAACTCTGCAAACTCTCTGGCCGGTTCTCGTGGATGTTGTGCGGACCAAACTGGCCGCCCTTGTGTGTGTAGTCGGCGTCCGATGGAATCGGCAAGGTGGCGATGCTGATCGGGTTGGACGGATCGCGGATGTCGAACACCCAATTGCGCTTGATGCCGTCCTTGCAGTCGTCGAACACCGCCTCCTCGACCACCACCATCAAGTCTCGGTCCGGTAGCGGCAGCGCATTGTGGGTTCCACCGGCAAACGGCGGCGCAAAGTTGCGGTGCGCCAGCAGCCTGGGGTGGTAGCGGTCGCTGACGTCGATCGTCGACACCCCGCCGTCGCGCCAGGCAGCACACGCCAGGTCGCCCTTCACAATGGCGTGGTGCAAGGCGAAGCGCAGCTTCGGATCCCAATTGGGTGTCTCGCCCGCGGCGGCGTTCATTCCGGGCAGCCACAGGCGGCTCACCGGTTGTGGACGGCTCGGGTCGGACATGTCGACGATCACCAGGATGTCGTCCGTGAAGCCCGGCGGAAGCGCCGACACATAGGCCCAGCGCCCGCCGCTGTACCAGATGCGATGCACACCCAGACCCGGCAGTGACATGAACCCGATTTCCCGCGGGTTGGCGCGGTCGCGGATGTCGTAGACCCGCATGCCGGCTGAGTAGCTGTCGCCGGAGTCCGACAGATCGAGCTTGTCGCCGATGGACCCCGAGTAATACTCGCCCGCGCTGAGCTTCTGGTCCTGCAGCATGTCCTTCATGTTCACGACCAGCAGCAGGTCGCCGTGGGTCTGCAGATGCTGGCTCCAGGTGCGCGGCGGCTGCGGCATGTGGCGCACAAACGCAGGCGCTGCCGGATTGCGCACATCGATCACCGAAAACCCGCCGGAAAAGACATGGCCCACATAGGCGTAGCCGCCGCTGACCATCACCTGGACAC
>JAYVRP010000347.1:0-2083 GCA_043776215.1 Rhodoferax sp.
CTCCGCGTACATGCGGGCATACGCGTCGGTCAGCCCGCCGGGCGGGAAGGCCACGATGATGCGGATCGGTTTGGTGGGCCATTTCGCCGCTTGCGCGAATGCGCCGGGCGCGATCACGGCACTGCCGAGGGCGCCTGCAGCGGCAAGAAAACCGCGCCGCGAGGGATCCGGGTCCAGATAAGGCATGGGTGTGTCTCGGGTTGTTTGTGGAACATCGGGATTACAGCACTTTGCCCAGGAACCGGCGCGTACGTTCCTCGCGCGGAGGGTCGAACAATGCCTCGGGGGTGGGTTCCTCGACCAGAATTCGGGTCACGGCCAGCACAATTTCCACGCCCCAATGTTGCCCGCCGGGTGCAGAATTGGCAGGCATGCAGCCACACCATGTGGACCTTGCGCAGGAGGCCAAATTTGGACACCCATTTCAAAGACCATCAGCACCACGGGTTGTGGCACAACAAGGTCGTGAGCGCGGCCGAGGCCGTGCGCCTGATCCACGACGGAGACACCGTGGCCACCGGCGGCTTCGTCGGTATCGGTTTTGCCGAGGGCATCGCAATTGCCTTGGAGCAGCGTTTCCTGGCCGCCGAAGCGGAGACTGGTACTGGCGCACCGCGCGACCTGACCCTGGTGTTCGCGGCCGGGCAGGGCGACGGGCAGACCCGCGGGCTCAACCATTGGGGCCATGCGGGCCTGGTCAAACGTGCAATAGGTGGCCATTGGGGCTTGATCCCGACGCTGCAAAAGCTCGCGGTGGACAACACCATCGAGGCCTACAACCTGCCGCAAGGCGTGATCGCGCACCTGTTCCGCGACATTGCCGCCGGCAAGCCCGGCACACTCACGCGTGTGGGGCTCGACACCTTCGTCGATCCGCGCTACGGCGGTGGCAAGATCAATGCGCGCACCACCGAAGAGCTGGTGCGCCTGATGCAGATCGATGGCCGCGACTACCTGTTCTACAAGGCGTTCCCGATTTCGGTGGGCATCATCCGCGCCACCACGGCCGACCCCGACGGCAACCTTACGATGGAGCGCGAGGCATTGACGCTCGAAGCGCTGGCCATTGCCATGGCGGCGCGCAACTCGGGTGGCATCGTGATCGCGCAGGTGGAGCGCCTGGCCGAGCGTGGCAGCCTGCATCCGCGTCTGGTCAAGGTGCCGGGTGTGCTGGTGGATGCGGTGGTGGTGGCCACCGAGGCGTCGCACCACATGCAGACCTTCGCCGAGCAATACAACCCGGCATATTCCGGCGAGATCCGGGTGCCGATGGAGACCCTGGCCGTGTTGCCCCTGAGCGAGCGCAAGGTGATTGCGCGGCGTGCGGCGCTGGAGTTGCGCCCCAACAGCGTGGTGAATCTGGGCATCGGCATGCCCGAAGGTGTGGCCAGCGTGGCCGCCGAAGAGAACGTGATCGACCTTCTCACGCTCACGGCCGAGCCGGGGGTGATTGGTGGCATCCCGGCCAGTGGCCTGAGTTTCGGCGCGGCCATCAACACCCAGGCCGTCATCGACCAACCCAGCCAGTTCGACTTTTACGATGGCGGGGGACTGGACGTGGCGGTGCTCGGTCTGGCGCAGGCCGATGCGCATGGCAATCTCAACGTGAGCCGTTTCGGCCCGCGGCTGGCCGGTGCCGGCGGTTTCATCAACATCAGCCAGAACGCCAAAACGGTGGTGTTTGTCGGCACCTTCACGGCCGGTGACCTGGACGTGGTGCTGGAGGACGGGCACCTGCGTATCCGGCAGGAAGGCCGCATGCGCAAGTTCGTGCCGGAGGTGGAGCACCGCACCTTCAGCGGGCGCGAAGCTTGCCGACGCGGGCAGCGGATTTTGTACGTCACCGAACGGTGTGTGTTCCGCCTGATCCCGGGCAGTGACGGTTCGGCCGATGCATCGGGCGTGGAACTGATCGAGATCGCCCCCGGCATCGACCTGCAGCGCGACGTGCTCGGCCAGATGGATTTCGTGCCTGCGATCAGCCCCCATCTGAAACTGATGGACGCCGCGCTGTTCTCCGATGTGCCCATGAGCTTGCGCAAACGGCTGCTGGCCACGCCGCTGTCCGAGCGCCTGGAACTCG
>JAYVRP010000348.1:0-2081 GCA_043776215.1 Rhodoferax sp.
TCGCGTAACTCGATATCGCGGCCAGCGGCTGGTTCAACTCGTGGCTCAGCAAGGAAGCCATTTCGCCCACAGTGGCAAGCCTGGCGGTGGCCTGCAAGCGCTCCTGGGACGCGCGCGACAACTCCTCGACGCGGCGCTGTTCGCTGATATCGAGGCACGCACTCATCCAGCCCGTCTGGTGCCCCTGAGCATCGATCAGAGGAGCCTCGAACACCATGACCGGAAAACGCGAACCGTCCATGCGCATGAAGACCGACTCGAATCCTTCCCGCGGCGGGGTCGAGCCTGCCAGCCGGGCGGCCTGGCGCTCCCGATAGTCCCGCGCCAGTTCGGGCGGCCAATAGGGTGGGTCGCTGGTCCGGCCCAGCAGATCCTGCACCGCAAAGCCCACCATCTGGCAAAAAGCAGGATTGACATAGGTGGTTCGCCCCTGCTGGTCGCGTGCACGCAATCCGGTGACCAGCGAGTCCTCCATTGCCTTGCGAAAGGCGAGCGCCTCGGCCAGCCCGTGCTCAGCCCGCAAGCGTCGCCGCGTGTCCCTGCCCAACAGCACCAGAACCGACACCAGGGCCAACGTCATGGCGGCCACCATGGCCGTGAGGAAGTTCGGAAAGAGGGCCGGGCCGACGGTCCAGCTGTCCAGCCGCAGGACGAGCTTGTTCCCCGGCAAATCCAGCAATTGGGTGGCCGAAAAAGACCGGTTTCCGCGCCGCGCCATTCCGTGAAACGCCAGACGCGTTCCATCCGCCTCGGTGAACGATACATCCTGGCTGCGTGAGAGCTGCTGACCCACCATCTCAGTCAACATGTCGTTCAAGGAGTACGTGGCCACAAGGAAGCCCCCGAACGAACCGTCCAGCGCCAGTGGAATACAACCCTCCATCACTTCCAGCCCGAGGCCTCCGTTTTGCGGCAGGAAATAACTGGGTGAATAGGACGGGCCGCTGGTCCGTCGCGCGTTGTTGCAGGCGAGCTGGACATCCTGCAGCGCGTTGGCACGACCCAGTCGGTCGAAAACTGGCCCGCGATACGGTGTGTCGACCTGGGCTACGGTCCCGAGCCGGTTGTCGCGCCATTCAATCCGCAGGAATGCCCGGTTGCCGCGCACCATGGCACCTGCGTCGCTCAACCAGTTGGCCACCTCGTTGGCGTTGCGCGAATGCAAAGCCTGCAAGCTTTGGACATCCCGCAGCAAAGCGCTTCGAATGTCGCTGACGGCCTCCGCAGCGTCACGTTCCAGGCCGTCCTGCACCTTGCTGGCTTCATACCGGGCGGCCAACCACATCAGCATTGCCAGCAGTGCGGCAATCAGGATCACCAAGAGCGCCCACAGCAGCCAGCGGCGCGCGCCGGAGCGGGTCACAAGACGCGGTGGTCCAGGGCAGGCAACTGCAGGCGCACCTCACGCAGTCGCGCCGCATCGAGATCCACCACATCCACTCCCTCGCCTTCAGCACGCTCGCTCAGGATCTGACCCCAAGGGTCCACCTGCATCGAGTGACCCCAGGTGCGGCGACCGTTTTCATGCAACCCTCCCTGCGCCGGCGCCGCGACGTACGCGAGATTTTCAATGGCACGGGCACGCAACAACAACTCCCAATGGGCCTGGCCAGTGGTGTGCGTGAATGCACTCGGAATGAGCAGCACGTCGGCGCTGGCGCCGGCATAGTGCCGGTACAACTCGGGGAACCGGAGGTCGTAACACACACTCAGACCGACCTTCCACACGTGTCCGTCGCGCGCTGGCAACTCAAAACTGGCCGGGGTGTTGCCCCGGACCAGCACCTTTGACTCGTCGTACCGCTCGCGTCCATTGTCGAAGCGAAACAGGTGGATCTTGTCGTAGCGTTGAACACACTCGCCCGTCGGCGAAAAAACCAGCGAACTGTTGTAAACCCGCGCCGGCGCATCCGTCGATGCAGCAGACGCGCAGGATATCGGCAAAGTCCCACCGACGATCCACAATCCGCAAGCACGCGCGGTATCGGCCAGGAAGCGTTGGATCGGCCCCGCGCCAAAAGGCTCCTGAATGGCAAGTTTGTCGGTATCGCGCTGCCCCAGCAGGCAGAAGTATTCCGGCA
>JAYVRP010000349.1:0-2080 GCA_043776215.1 Rhodoferax sp.
GCGCAGGAAAATGCAAGCACAATCCGAGAGGTCAAGCCATGGCACCCACCTTGTCACCCTTCCTTTGCGCATGAATCCGCTGCACTGCCTTGCCAATGCCTGGATGCGGCCGACCGATCGACCCGGACGCCGCAGTTGCCGGGGAGGCGCATGACCATGCGGTGGCCATGGCAACGCGGGGACAAGCGTGATGTGGTGGTGGTTTCCTGGTGCCAGCAGACGCTGGCATTCGTGTCCGCGCGCGGGCGTGGTGATGCGGCATTTGACATCACCGGGTTCGGCGTCGAGCGCCAGGGCGACGACAGCCTCGCTGACTTTGCCCGTCGCCTTGAAGGGCGAGGCCTCAAAGGCCGCCAGGTGCGCGTGATGTTGCGGCCCTCACAGTACCAGTGGCTGCAGATCGACGCACCGGGTGTGGCGCCAGACGAGTTGCGCTCGGCAGCGCGCTACCAGATCCGTGACATGCTGGAGACCCATGTCGATGATGTCACCCTCGACGTCATGCGGGTGGGGGACGGCCAGCACAAGGGCGCAGCGCATCTTTTCGTCGTGGCGGCCAGCAACGCCGCGGTGCGCGCGCCGTCCGATCTCGGCGGCTTGCTGCGCTGGGAGATTCCGGTCATTGATGTGCAGGAGACGGCCCAGCGCAACCTGCAAAACGCGCTGGCCCGCCGCGATGGCGCGTCCGCCCGCGCCAACGCCGCGCTGGTGATGGGCGACGCAGCGCAGGCCGTGCTGACGATTTGTGCGAACGACGAAGTCTTCTACACCCGCCGCCTGGACATACCGCCCGGCTTTCTCACAGCGGCCTGGAATGCCGACCCGGTCGTCGAGGCCACGCTGGCATCCGCCTACACCCCGGTGCAGGAGTATGTGCCTGACTATGGCGTGGGTGGTGTCTCGTATGGCAGCGACTACTCTACGTCCGCCTCCGCGGGCCCGGCGGTGCACGGTGCTGGCGAAACGCCCGAATCCGAACGTGTGCAGCGTTTCCTGGTGGAGATCCAGCGTTCGCTGGATCTGTGGGACCGTACCTGGTCCGCTTTGCCGTTGGCGGCGATCCGTGTGTATGCGGGGGCGCGCAGCGCGGAACTGGCCCGGTGGCTGGGCCGCGAGCTGGGCCAAACCGTCACCTCCATGGATGTGGACGAATTTTTCAAAGGGTTCAGCGGTGGCAACAGTGACGATAGGACGCTGTGCTGGCCCTTGCTGGGCGTGCTGATGCGCACGGAAAACCGCAAGTTGTGACACGCAGCGACCACTGACCGACGACGCCTTGCACCCCCCATGCCGCAGCAAATCAATCTGAGCACCCCCGTCCTGTTGGCACAGAAGCGCTATTTTTCCGCGCCGACCATGCTGTTGGCGCTGGCGGTGTTCCTGGTGTGCGGCAGCGCGATGATGGTGTGGAGCTTGTGGGAGCTGCGCGGTGCCACGGCCACCCTGCAGGCCACACTTGCCACCCAGGAGCCCGAGTTGTTAAGACTGCGTGTCGCCGTGGCCGAGGGCAAGGCGGCAGCCGGCGTCGGCGACCAGGTCGTCGTGCAGCAGTTGCAGGCTGCGCGGGCGCAACTGCTGGAGCGCGAACGAACACTCGTCGAGCTTCAATTCGGTCTGCTGCCACCGGGGCGCAGCCATTCCGCGCGGCTGCTGATGGTGGCGCAGAGTGTTCCGCCGCAGGCGTGGGTGACCGGCATCCGTGCCGATGCGACGCAGATGGAGGTGAGCGGCTTCACCCAGGAGCCCGCCGCGCTGAACGACTGGGTCGCCGCGATGGCCCGCAGCGCTGTCCTGGCCGGGCAGCAGTTGTTGCGGGTCAGGGTGGAGCAGGCACCACCGTCCAATGGCGGTCGGGCGCTGTGGTCATTCACGCTGGGCAGCGCGGCGCCTGCCGGTGCCGGGAGCGCGCCATGAAGCCCTGGTGGACTGCGTTGGCAACCCGCATCGATGGATTCAGCCTGCGCGAACGGGTGTTTCTTTTTCTGTCGCTGATCGCCGTGTGCCTGGCGCTGGCCGACACCTTCTGGATGGCCCCCGCCCGGGCCCTGCATCTGCAAGCCCGTCAGCGCGTCGACGCCAA
>JAYVRP010000350.1:0-6701 GCA_043776215.1 Rhodoferax sp.
CGCGGCACCGTTGCGTGGCTGGTGTTGATGCGCTGCAAGATGCGCTGGCGCAACACCGGCAAGCGGTTGACGACCGAAAGCCATTCCTGCGGCGAACAGTCAACGTCATGTGTCAACGCAGCTAGCGCCTGCATAGTCCGGCTTGGCTGCGACCGGGCTGTCATTGTGGGGGTTGCCGGGTGCGTCGTCATGGTGTTGATGTCTCCTGTCGGTGGTCGGCTACGAATAACAGAGAGTGTGACGGCGGCATGTACCAACATGATGTCGAATTCGGCAGTTTTGTATCGTCGGTATCAGGGGGGCCTGGAGTCCAGCGCCGCCAGCAACAGGATTCGAAGGACCGTCCTATCTGTTGGCAAGGCACTCGATCACCAGTGCAGGCGGCCCGGCGCACCGGGCTGCGGTAAGCGGCTGGGCGCGATATGGCCACAGCCCTCTCCCCGCCTGCGGCTAAAGCACTGCTTCGACGAGGTAAGGCCCGGAGGATGCGAAGCCCCGCTGCAGTTCCCTGGCCAGACTGCCGAGATCCGTGGCACGGCCGGCCTCGACGCCCATCGCGCGCGCCAACCCGACAAAATCGAGTGTCGGCGCATCCAGGCGCAACATGCGATCGGCCCGTGGCCCCAATGATCCGGCGCCAACGCCGGCGTACTCGCCCAGCAGAATCTGGTAGGCCCGGTTGGCAAACACGACCACCGTCACGTCCAGGCCTTCCCGGGCCATGGTCCAGAGCGCCTGGATCGTGTACATGGCGCTGCCGTCACCTTCGAGTGCCAGTACTTTGCGTCCCGGTGCCGCAATGGCGGCGCCAACCGCGGCGGGCAGGCCCCATCCAATCGAGCCGCCCATCACACTGAGCCAATCGTGCGGTGCGGCCGTGGCCGTGGGTGACCCCAAAGCGCGCCCTGTGCTGACCGACTCGTCGATCACGATGGCGTCTTCAGGCAACAGGGCCGCAATCACCAGTGCGATACCCTCGGCCGACAGGGCTCCGTCCGGCAGAGCATGCTGAACGCGTATGGCCAGCGAACCCGGCGCTGTGTGCTGCGCACCGACGGCATCGGCCAGTGCGTTGAGCGTGGCGTCCAGGTCATCCCCAACGCCGGCGACAGTCATGACGCGACATCCCGGCGCCGCCTGGCGCCCTGGTTTGCCGGGGTAGGCAAAGAACGACACCGGGTCACTCGCGCCCACCAGCAGGATGTTGCGGTACGGCGCCAGCGCCACCACGGCGGCGTCCACGGCATAAGGAACACGCGGCACATTCACGCGGCCCGCGCCGCGTTGCAAACGGGGCACGTAAAACTCTGTCATCAGCGCGCAGCGCGTATGGGTGGCGATGCGACCTGCTGTTTCCAGAGGTGCCTCGAAACAGGCAACACCTCCGAGCAGGATCAAGGTCGGCTCGCCGGACGCGAGCAGCCGTGCTGCCGCAGCGATGGTGAGGGCGTCCACCGATGGCCGGGGGGATGGAAGCGCAGGCACCTGGCCCGGTGTCGGCTCACCCGCATCACCCCACGCGCAGTCGGCGGGCAGCACCAGCGTCGCCACCTGCCCCGGTGGGCGGCATGCCGCGACAACGGCATCGCGCGCGCCCGGCCCCACCTCCTGCGCCGAGCGCACCGTGCGCACCCAGTGCGACATGGGGCGGGCCACGCCCTCGATGTCCGAGGTGAGGGGCGCATCCAGCGCCAGATGCGCAAGGGCATGTTCACCCACGATGTTCACGATGCCTGAATGGGCCTTGCGCGCGTTGTGCAGGTTGGCCAGCCCGTTGCCCAGGCCCGGCCCCAGGTGCAGCAGGGTCGAGGCCGGCATGCGCGCCATCCGGTAATACGCGTCGGCCGCGCCGGTGACCACCCCCTCGAACAGCCCCAGCACGCAGCGCATGCCCACGATGCGGTCGAGCGCTGCGACGAAATGCATTTCGGACGTGCCGGGATTGGTGAAGCAGGTGTCCACACCCTGGGCGAGCAGGGTGCGCACCAGGCTTTCAGCGCCGTTCATGGGCCGCTCACCGGCGCCACACGCGGCGTTGTGGCCATCAGCATCGTGCGCTCCAGGCCGTCTTCGCGAAACTTGGCCATGGCGGCATATTCCGGCAGGCCGATGACCCTCAAAAACACTTCGCGCGACGGGTATTCGACCAGCGCCACGGCATCCCAGGACTGGTCGCCCACCAGCACTTCTCCGCCCCGACCCAGGTACACAAACCGCCCGCCATGGCGCTCCAGCACCGCCTGAAACGCATCGGAGTATTTGCTGTAGGCCCGCGAACCGCCACCGGGCTTGAACTTGAGCAGGTTGAGCATGACGACCGGCCCGCTGTCCGGGCTGGAGGCCAGTGCCTGCAGGGCTTCTGGTGCAGGGGAGATGGAGGGCATGGTGGCGGGGTCCTTCAGGCTTTTGGGTTGGGTCGTGTTGACGCGACATCGTACCCTGTGAGCGGCCTTGATTCGACCTTGGGCGGTCCAAGATGAACCATCCGGCGACACTCCATGGCTGTGCCACGGAAGTCCTCGTTTGGAGCCCGTCGGGCGTGTTGCCGGACCGACGCCCGGTCTGCGTCAATCAGTCGATCCGGATGCCGGTCTTCTTCACCATATCGGCCCAGCGTGCCACATCGCTTTTCATCAGCGCGGAAAACTCCTCGGGAGTGCCGGTGAATACCGTGGTGCCATCGGCCTGCATCCGTTCGCGCATCGCGGGGTCGTTGAGTGCCTTGTTGACCTCCGAGTTCAGCCGGTTCACGATGTCGGCGGGAACCCCGGCAGGGGCGACGACGCCGAACCATGCATTGAGCTCGAAACCGGGTGGCATCGCCTCTTTCATGGTTGGCACGTTCGGCAACTTGGGGTTGCGCGTCGGACTGGTGACGGCCAGCGCACGCATCTTGCCCGACTGGACATGCGGAAATACGGTGATGAAGGTCGGAAATGCCAGCGCGACCTGGTTCGAGAGGATCGCAGCCACCATGTCGGGCCCGCCGCGGTACGGCACGTGCACGATGTCGACGCCGGCCAGTTGCTTGAACATCTCGCCACCGAAGTGCGCCTGGCTGCCATTCCCACCCGAGGCGAAATTCAGGCTGCCCGGTTTGGCCTTGGCCAGTGCCGCCAGTTCCTGGACTGTTTTTGCGGGTGAGTCGGCGGGGACCACGAGCAAGCCCGGAATTCGGGCCACGGTGGCAATGCCGACAAAGTCCCGGGTGAGGTCATAACCGGCGGAACGGTACAGGCTCGGATTGCTCGCGTGGTCGATCGTCGCCAGCAGCAGCGTGTAGCCATCGTTCGGCGATTTGGCTGCCGCCTCGGCCCCGATGTTGCCACCGGCCCCGGGCCGGTTGTCGATCACCACCGCCTGCCCCAGCCCTGCTGCAAGGCGGTCACCGACGATGCGGGCCATGGCGTCGGCGGCCGTGCCGGCCGGATAGGGCACGATCATCTTGATCGCCTTGTTCGGATACTGGGCGCTCGCCAGCAGCGGGGCACACATTGCCACCACGAGGAAAAACTGCCGTAACCATTCGGGTTGCATCATCGACTACTCCTGTGAAAAAATGGGTGCGGGCGGAGGGCCCGTTGGGGGGCGTTCATGTCCGGCCTGCTGCAAAACGCGCCAGGCGCTGCAGATCGGGCTCGACACCCAGGCCCGGTGCATCGGACAGCGTGACCCAGCCGTCGGTGACCTCGAAAGGAAAAACTTCCTCGCGCAAGGGATTGGGGTTGGCGTCCACTTCAGCGTAACCACCTGCGCTGCCCGAGGCGGCCAGGGTGTGCATGGACGCAGCAAGGCCGATGCCACCCGCGAGCCAATGCGGGCAATAGGCCACGCCATGGGCCTGTGCGCTGCGTGCCACTTCCAGGCCGCCACTGATGCCGCCCCATTTGCCGACATCCGGTTGCACGAACTTGACATGGCCCTGGGTGATGGCGTTTTCGAAGGCCTGCAGGCCGCGCAGGTTTTCACCGGCGGCAAGTGGCACCGCACTGCCGGCGGCGAGTGCGCGCCAGGCATCGGGTGATTCATCGGCGCCGATCGGCTCCTCGATCCACACGGGGCGATAGGGTGCCAGTTGGGCAATGAAGCTGCGCGCCTGCTCGGGTCGCCAGGCCTGGTTGGCATCACACAGGAGAGTCGCGCAGGGTCCGAGCGCCGTACGCAAGGCCGCCAGGTTGGCGACATCGCGCTCGATCCCGAAACCCACCTTGAGCTTGAATGCGCGGTAGCCCTGCGCATGTTTGCCTGCCACGATGGTGGTGACGTGGTCGGGCCCGATGCCACTGGCGTACACGCGCACACGTGGCGTGCCACCCAGGTGGCGCCACAGCGGCAGCCCGGCGCGGCGCGCGGTCATGTCCCACATGGCCTGGTCTACGGCGCCAGTGATCTGGGCGAATGGCCCGGGCTCGCCGCACTGGATCGCCATCTGCCGGGTGCGTTGCTCCAGCAGCGCTCGTACCGCTGCCGGCGCGTCGCCGGGCGCGCCTTCGAGCAGCGGCCGGAAGATGCTGTCGACCAGCCGCGCACGGTGCTCGGCGCCCACCTGCGGAAAATTGCAGAACACTTCGCCCCAGCCCCAGGCGCCATCACTGGCCGACACGCGCAGGAACAGTGCCGGGCGGTTGTTCATGGCGCCAAACGCGTTGGCCACCGGTTCGGAGACCGGGGCGCGGAACACCCAGCATTCGACTCGTTGTATGACCGAGGTCATGGCACGACGGCGGGCTCGGGCGTCACCGCGAAATAGCCCTTGCCAGTCTTCTGGTTTTCATAGATGGAACCCTGGTTGCGCGAAGGCGGCAGCGGCATCCTTATCGGGCAGATCGTGGTACGCGGCTCGATCGTCTCTTCGCCGCACAACAGGCGCGACTTGAAGTCCAGGTAGTCCGGAATTCCCATCAAGGGAAAGGCATCCGCCGCCGTCACCTCGTACAGCAGGAGTCCACGCGGCAGGCTGGAGGTGTTCTGCGCCGAGCCATGGATGGCCCGGACATGGTGGAACGAACACGAGCCGGCGGGCCCCTCGCACGCCATCGCCGACGACAGGTCGATCCGGTTGGCCTCGACGTCGATCGCGCCGCAAAAATAGCCGTCCTCATCGTGATGCCGGTAGGTCGGTCCCCGGTGCGAGCCTGGCACCACGTACAAGGCTCCATTGGCGACCGTGGTGTCATCGAGCATCACGCCAACCGCCAGGATGTCATCGTTGGTGTGCGGGTAAAAGGCCCAGTCCTGGTGCCACTCGACCGGGGCCCCCACGTGGGGCACCTTGAGGTTGAGCTTGCTGTTGCGCAGCCTCAGCGACGGGCCGATCAACTGGCGCATCACACTCAGCAAGGTCTCGGAATGGATGAAACTGTTGAAAGCCGGGTCGACCAGATGGGGCAGTTTGATGCGCCTGACCCGCGGGTTCGACTTCGAGTGCGTCGGCTCCAGGTCGAACACGTCATTGTGCTTTTCCACCTGGCGCGACGCCTCCACAAGGCGGGACAAAGCCTGCTTCATTTCCCTGCATGAAGATGGGTCGAGCAGGCCCGGTACCACGATGCAGCCGGTCTCGTGGTACCTGCTCACAAGTTTCGAATCGATCATCGTTTACTCCGGTTTGGCCCCAACCTCTTTGGCGGTCTTCGACCACTTGGTGATCTCCTCGGTGATGAAGCGCGAGAATTGGTCCGGCGTGCCACCCACCGGTTCCAGCCCGCCAGCCTGCAATTTGTCACGCACCGCCGGCAGCACCATGACCTTGTTGAATGCTTCGTTGAGTCGTTTCACGACGTCAGCTGGCATGCCCACCGGCCCCACCAGCCCTTGCCACGCCGTGGCATCGAAGCCTGGCTGACCACTCTCGGCCACCGTGGGCAACTCAGGTGCGTTGATCGAACGTTTGGTGCTGGCCACCGCGAGCGCGCGCAGGCGGCCGGTTGCCACATGCGGCATCAGATTCGCCTGGTCGCCCAGAACCACCTGGAGGCTGCCGCCCAGCAGGTCGGTCACCATCGGGCCACCACCTTTGTACGGTACATGGACCATGTCGATACCTGCCTGCTTCTTGAGAATCTCGGTGCCCAGATGCGGCAGACTCCCACTGCCGGCCGACCCGTAGGACAACTTGCCCGGATTGGCCTTGGCATAGGCCACCAGTTCCGCGACGGTTTTTGCCGGTACGGACGGATGCACGACCAGGACGTAGTTGACATTCGCGGTGCGCACGATGGGCGTGAAGTCCTTCAACACGTCATACGGCATGGTGGGGTAGATGCCCACGTTGATGGCCAGCCCCGCAATGTTGCCCAACAGCAGGGTGTAGCCATCGGGTGCCGACTTTGCAACGATCCCGCCTCCGAGCATGGTGCTGGCGCCGCCCTTGTTGTCGATCAATACCGACTGACCGAGCGCCTCCGACAACGGCACTTGCACGACCCGGGCAAAGAAGTCGATCGCGCCTCCGGGTGGCGCGGGGACGACCAGGCGGATCGGATGGTCCGGGAATACGGCCATGGCCAGTACCGGCACCAGCAGCAGCACAGGCGCGACGCCTGCCCGCAGACACTTCGCGGCCCACGCGTTCCAGCGCGTGGCAAACGCCGGGAAGTGGCTAAGCGTGGTCAAGAAGCTTTTCATGGTTTCTGCCCTTTCAAGGCGTTGGGCGCGGGTGTCGCGCCTGTCATGGCTCAAGCCGGAACATCGGTTCGAGC
>JAYVRP010000351.1:0-2077 GCA_043776215.1 Rhodoferax sp.
GTCTTGCCCTTGAGCACACCTTCGAGGTACTCCGTGAGTGCAAAGCTGGCCCGCTCCACCTTGTTGGCGGCATCGTCGCTGCACAGTTCCGGACGTTGAACAAATTTCTGTGCCAACGCCTCCATGACACGCAACACTTTGGCGGGAGCGCCCAAACCCACCATCTCCAGAGCACCCACTGCCTGATGCAATTGCTGACGCGCGATGCGCAACTGGCTGGCGTCGAGTTCGGCGAGGTCGGAACCCCTGGCCAGCTCCGCATCACGCACGAAGCGACGCAACGCCTTGGTGGCTCCATCGAGTGACTTGCGAAGTTCGTCCAGCACCCACGCCAGCGGACCCAGGTCACCAGTTGCCAGTTCGCCTTCACCCGGCGCACTCATATTTGTTTGCATCAAGTTGTCCAATCCTGCCAATGACCACGTCGGTCAGGCGACCTTGAACCGTGCCACTGACTGGCGCAATTCCTCGGCCATACGCGACAGTTCGCGCACCTGGCCCGCAGTCGCCCGCGTCCCGTCACTGGTTTGCTCGGTCACTGCGAAGATATTCTGGATGCTGTCCGCCACCGCATTGGCCAGACTTGCTTCGCGGGACGCCGAATCAGAAATCTGTTGAATCAAATCAGACAACTGGCGCGACACCTGGTCGATTTCCGTCAGGCGCGTGCCCGCGTTGTCGGAGAGTCTGGCACCTTCGACCACCCCTTGCGTGGAGCGCTCCATGGCGGCCACGGCGTCCTGTGTGTCGGTTTGAATGGCACGCACAAGCGCGGAAATCTGGCGTGTCGCATCGGCAGACCGCTCGGCGAGTCGCTGCACTTCTTCTGCCACGACCGAGAAACCCCGGCCAGCCTCACCGGCCGACGCGGCCTGGATGGCGGCATTCAAAGCCAGCACGTTGGTCTGCTCGGTGATGTCCGAGATGAGCTCGGTAATTTCACCAATCTCCTGTGACGATTCACCCAGGCGCTTGATGCGCTTCGAGGTGTCCTGGATCTGGTCGCGGATGGCGTTCATGCCGCCAATCGCGTTCTGCACTGCGCTCAGTCCCGACTCCGCTGCTTCCAGAGATTGGCGCGCAACTTTTGCAGACGCCTGGGCCTGGTTCGACACCACGTTGATTCGGGTGGCCATCTCCAGAACCGATTTGCCTGTGGCCTGGATCTCGTTCATCTGCTCGTTCGAAGCCGCGAGAAGTTCGGTTGAAGTCGCATCCACATCCGCCGTGGTCTGTGCCACGCGCGCCGCGGTGTTCTGCACGTTGGTCACCAGGTTGCGCAGCTCCTCGACCGTGTAGTTCACCGAGTCGGCGATGGCGCCCGTAATGTCTTCCGTGACCGTCGCCTGCTGTGTGAGGTCGCCCTCCGCCACCGTCTGCAGCTCATTCATCAAGCGCAGAATCGCGGCCTGGTTCGCATCATTGATGCGTTTGGCGTCTTGCTGCAGCCGCTCTGCATCCACCATCTGCGATTCGGCGGCGGTTTGCCGTTTGCGGCCTTCCATCAGGGGGATATAGGACAACCCAAGCGCACACAATGCAGCCAGACCGGCAGCCAGCACCAGAGTCAACCATGACCCCACGCCGATACCGCTGCGCCCGGAAACTTTTTGCTGCAATTGCTCCAGACTGCGGCGTAGTGGCTCGCTGTCCGCCAGGATGGTCGTCTGCGCGTCCCGCGCCGCCACAAGCCCCTGCAAATTGGACAGGACAGAGCTCGCCTGCAAGCGCGTTTGCTCGAACAGTTTCACCAGGGCGTCGAGTTGTTGGCGGGTCTGCCCGTCCCTGGCGCCGGAAAGGCGCAACTCCGCGCTCCCCTGGAGCAGTCCCTGGGCGACGTCCTTGAACGTATTCAAGTCCTTGCCCATCAGGAACACCGCCTCGGCGCTGACGCCGTCCATGGTCAGGAACTCGGTCGACGACTTGCCGATGCGCTGGGTCAGCATGACAAGCTGGCCGGCCGCCGAAACCTCGGCAAGAGGCGCGCCCTGTTGCACCTTGAGCCCGGCAATTGTTTCCGCTATTTCCAGCAGATCCGTCGACTGGCGGTTGATCTGCCGCAGTGCGGCACCAATCT
>JAYVRP010000352.1:0-25859 GCA_043776215.1 Rhodoferax sp.
GTTGCCCAGCACGCGCTCCGGCGACAGGCCGGCGGCCCTGGACTCAAAGGCGTTGTAGCGGGTCACTACACCGTGCGCATCAAAACCGATGACGCCGAATACGAGCACATCCAGACCATCGTCGGTAGATTGATCCAAGCTGGACTGAAGGTTCTTATCCGCAAACAGAAATGTCGGAGGTGTGGTCATGGTGGTCGGTAGTTACGCCGGATGTCTGACCAGCCCGCGATGTCGATCGTCCGGGAAACCGTGGCATGATGGCTTGCATCGCGTGCGGTCACATTTTTTTGTATAGGCGAAGCCCGGCGATGGGCGGCGTGACCTTACCGGCTGGTCAGGAATTCATGACGCAGCCGGGGTAGAAATTGAAAATTCTGCATCTGCGCGCCAATGGTCAAGCCGTGTGGTTGCCAAGGCTGCGCAGTGTTTGAACGCCGGTCCAGACTTCGCCAGGCTGAAGTTCCACCGGCCGATCGACACGTGCCGCCTCGACACACAGCATATGCCGCCAGCCATCCGACGCCATGTCGGTGAGCGCCGCGCATCTCAGGGGGCCAGGGTTCCATACCACCACATCCTCGAAGCCGCGCTGGCGGATCAGGACGTGACGGTCCTGCCCGCCACCTTGGTCATGCATCTTCAGGTCGCGCGCCACGCCTGCATAGACGTGGTCCACCTCGCCCTCAGGGTGCAAGGGCCCCGGTCCCTGGACCTTGGCAATCCCATCCACAGCATCGTGGTACCTGTGACCGCCAAGCCCGTCCAGCCACGTTCGGTCGATCACACTCGTGCGCAGGTAGGTGTGCAGCGCCGCACTGAATCGTATTGCCTCGGTGCCAGTGTTTTCACACGACAGGGTCATCACCAGCTCGCCTGCACCCACCTGCACCGACAGCTCCAGCACAAAGGCCGGTGGCCAGAATGCGCGCGTGTCCGGCGTGTCGGTGAGCCGAAGCACCGCCAATGCATGGTTGGCACCACCATCCTGGCGCAGGACCTGCCAGAGCGAGACACGCGCGAAACCGTGGCGCAGCAAAGGCCCACGCCCGGAGAACTGCGGGAAAATGACGGGCACACCCCCGCGGATGGCCTGGCCTGTTGCGAACGCCGAACGCGGCGACAGGTACAACTGCTCCTCACCGTCGGCCAGGATCCAGGAAACCACGTGGCCCCCATGTAATGTGATGGTCGCCGTCGCACCGTCAGGCGCCTGCAACAGCAAGGCTTCGAGCCCCCGGTAGCGCAGGATAGTCATGCCGGCCTTGTGGCTGCCTCGGCACCAGGCGAATCGTTCAACAGGTGCTGCAAGCCCTTCAGCAACACCGGCATGGAAGCGCCTTCCTGTTCGAGTTGGTGGCCCACGCCCTGCCGCGCCAGACGCGGCATCGGTAGACCCACCAGCAGATCCTGGGCCATGAACGCCCCGGTCAGTGCCAGCCAGGCATCGGTGTTTTCGATGAACGGGCCGGACACCACCACCTCGGCCGGAAAGAACAGTCGGCACAGGTTGACCAGCACCCGAAGCACCTCCTGCAATGCGCGTTGGAACACAGCCTGGCTTGTCAGTGCCATGCCATGCAGCAACTGCGCAGCCTGCACTTCGTCCATCGCGTCGTCGAAATGCTTGCCCATCAGGCGCGGACCAATGGACCACAGGGCGGCAACCGTCTCCAGACAACCGACGTGCCCGCAGCGGCAGGTCAGGCGCTGCCGCGGCAACTGCCAATGCCCGACCTCGCCAAAGCCGAAGCCATTACCGGCCGGAGAGGCGCCGCTAGGACCGAACGTCACGCCGATCCCGTAACCCCAATGCAGCAACAGGGTTCTTCGTGCCGGGCCGTCCTTCTGATTGCGCAGGAACCGGGCCTGCAGTTGCGCGTCCATGTTGCGCACCACATGCATCGGTGTACCCACGGGCGCAGTGCACTCCCGCAAGGACAGGTTCTGGATGCCAGGCCAGCGGGACGCAAACATCCAGCGCGCCTGCGCAGGATTGACCAGCCCTGACAGTGAAAAGATCACTCCGGCCAGGGTGGTGCCAGGGTCCAGCCGCGCCACGGCCCGCTGCTGCAAAGCGCGCAAGGTGCGGCGCATGTCGGTATTGCCTGCCATCGGCGGCACGGCCGCGCTCTCGCGCCACACCACCTGACCCACCAGGTTGACGGTGACGATGTGCACCGACTGGCTGTGCACCATCAACACCGATGCCGCGAGCCGGTTCGGGTTGGCCACCAGCTCGCCCATGGGGCGCCCGCGTCCTACGGGTTTGCGTTGAAGTTCGGTCACAAGGTTCAAGCGGACCATGGATGCAACCCAGGCAGACACCGTGGTGGAGCGCACGTTCAGCAACGCACCCAAGGCGCTGCGCGAACCCGCCTGCCCGGTCAGGATGGCGCCAAACGCCCGTGCAGGCCCGTCCAATCCGGCGTCGTCCAGCCAGGCCGACCAGGCCGGAAGTTCCGGAGGGCCTGCCAGCCCTGCCCCGCCCGGAGAAATCGGTTCCGGCACAAGTGGTCGAGCATGAGACAACATGAATTATTCTAGGTCACACACGTGTTTTCCCTTAGCCGCACAAACTGTCGTTGACTTTTGAACCGGCGTGTTTAAAAATATTGCGGCAACCCCTGCGTTTTGACCGACAGCCCTCAACCACTCACCAGGAGTTTGACCGTGGATGACTTTTCCCTTGAATCTGACCGACGTGCCTTTCTTCGCAGCCTGTCGGGAACCGCGCTGGCCAGCCTGTCCGGCCTGCCTCTGGCGGCCCTGGCAGCCAGCCCGGAGCTGCCGACGAGCCCGGTGGCGATCAACGTGATGGATGTCGGCGGCGCACTGGCATTGATCCAGCCGGCCTTCGAGGACTACAAAAACACCCGGCCCAAGCTGGCATCACGCATCGGTTTCATCAAGGCGCCAGCCCCGGAACTGGCCAGCAAACTCAAGGCCCAGCAGGCCGCGGGCCGCATGGACATCGACCTGGTTCTGACCGGCAGTGACGGCCTGGCCTCCGGCCTGGAGCAGGACCTCTGGATGAAGATCCTGCCCGAGCATGACGCCCGCTTCCCCAACCTGGAAGCCAATTACGAGCCGGCCGCGCTCAACCTGCACAAGGTGCAGGGCCGCGGTTTTGGTGTGGTCTGCAATTACTACCCGTCTGGCCCACTGATCGAATACGCCCCTGAGCGCGTCAAGAACGTGCCCACCACCGCCGAAGAACTGCTGGCCTGGGCGCGGGCCAATCCAAAGCGTTTCATGTACGCACGCCCGGCCAATTCCGGTCCGGGTCGCACTTTCATGATGGGTCTGCCCTACCTGCTCAAGGACAAAGACCCGAAGGATCCGGAAAAGGGATGGGAGAAGACCTGGGCCTACCTGCAGGAGCTGGGCAAATCGATCGAGTACTACCCGAGCGGAACCGGCGCCACCATGAAGGAGTTCGGCGAGGGGTCGCGCGACATCATCATCACCACCACTGGCTGGGACATCAACCCGCGCGCTCTGGGCATCGTACCCAAGACCGCCGCGATTGGCACCCTCAAGGGCTTCCACTGGGTGTCGGACGCGTTTTTCATGTGTATTCCCAAGGGTGTACCGAACGACCGCCTGGCCGTCACGCTCGACATCATGGCGCACATCCTCAAGCCAGAGATGCAGGCGATCTCGTATGACGAGGGATACCTCTACCCCGGTCCGGCCGTCAAGAACGTACCCCTGAGCCTGGCACCCAAACGCAGCCAGGACGTGATCCGCGAATTCGGCCGCCCCGAGTACGCCGCGTTGATCGCCAACAACCCGATCGAACTTCCGCTGGACACCACGCGCATGGTGCTGGCGTTCAAGTTGTGGGACCAGTTCGTGGGCACCAAACCTGCGGCCAAATGACGACGGGAGACAACAGTTTCCGCACCTTGCACATCGAGGGAATGGAGCGCACCTTCGGGGGCTTTCGGGCGCTCGACGGCATCACCCTGGACATCCAGCGGGGCGAATTCGTGGCACTGCTCGGACCCTCGGGTTGCGGCAAGTCCACGGCCCTGAACTGCATCGCCGGATTGTTGTCGATGACCGCCGGGAGCCTGCGCCTGGATGATGTGCGCATCGATGGTCTCAAGCCCGAAGAACGCGGGTTTGCCATGGTGTTCCAGAACTACGCGTTGTTCCCGCATATGGTGGTACGCGACAACATCGGCTTCGGGTTGCGCATGCGCGGGGTCGCCACCGCCGAGGCACAACAACGTATCGACAAGGCGCTTGCGCTGGTGCGCCTGCAGGACCAGCAAGGCAAGCTTCCGGGTCAGCTATCAGGCGGGCAGCAGCAACGCGTCGCTATTGCCCGTGCCATCGTGACCGACCCCGCCCTGGTCCTG
The DNA here is from genome assembly GCA_043776215.1 of Rhodoferax sp. GTDB lineage: Bacteria > Pseudomonadota > Gammaproteobacteria > Burkholderiales > Burkholderiaceae_C > CAISIP01. The sequence continues at coordinate 4,368 of JAYVRP010000352.1, forward strand.
ATGGACGAACCCCTGTCCAACCTGGATGCGAAATTGCGCCAGGAGATGCGCCAGGAGATCCGGCGTATCCACCTGCAGTTGGGGGCCACCACCGTGTACGTCACCCACGACCAGGAGGAGGCCCTGTCGCTGGCCGACCGCGTCGTGGTGATGCGCGAGGGGCGGGTGCAGCAGGTCGGTCGCCCGTCCGAGTTGTTCAATGACCCGGTCGATCTGGATGTGGCCGATTTCATGGGTTTTCGCAACCGGCTGCGCGGGCGTGCCGTCGCGAGGGTGAATGGGTCGGTCACCGTGGGTATCGGTGCCGGCCAATTACACGGCCGTGCGCGCCACGACAGTCTGGGCGAGTCGGTGGTGATCGCCCTCCGGCCCGATGACCTGCGCCCGGTGGCGCGCAACCAGAGCGGCCTGACGGTCACCGTGGAACTGACCGAGTACCTCGGGCGCGGCTACCTGGCCGTCGGCAAAACCCAGGACGGGCAAGCGGTACATTTTGTCTGTGATGAAGCACTGGCGCGCGGTGCGCAGGTGCTGCTGGGCAGCGATGCCACGCGTGCACTGGTATTTGCCGCATGACGCTTCAGACGTCCGCCACGCGCCCCGGCCGCAGCCTGTCGCGCCGCCTTGCCGACCGCGGCGTCGACAGCAGCACCCTGTTGCTGCTGCCGGCGTTGTTGCTGATGCTGGCGTTGTTTGTGTATCCTTTCCTTTACGGTTTGCAGCTATCGTTCCGACCCAAGCTCGGTGGGTGGCTCGCCAATTACCAGCAGTTTTTTGCGGACCCGCATTTGTACAGCACGGTGGGCAAGACCCTCGCGCTGGCCTTTCCGGTGACCGTGATCAGCCTGCTGCTGGCCATCCCGGTGGCGATGCGGGTGCGACTGATGCGCCGCCAACGTCTGCTGACCACCTTGCTGGTGTTGCCCATCACGCTGGGCACGGTGCTGGTCGCCCAGGGCATGCTCGGTTATTTCGGGCCGCAAGGCTGGTTCAACCGCACCATGATGGACTTGGGCATCTTGACCTCCACGGTCAAGCTCACCCACAACTACGCTGGTGTGTTGCTGTCGCTGCTGATCACCGGTTTTCCGTTCACGTTCCTGCTCACGCTATCCCACGTCACCGGCATTGACCCGGCGCTCGAAAATGCGGCAGCCACACTGGGTGCCCGACCATCGGCACGCTTCAGGTATATCTTTCTGCCGCTGCTGCTGCCCGGCCTGGCCATGACGTTCTGCCTGTCGTTTGTCCAGGCGTTCTCTGTTTTTCCATCTGCCGTGCTGGTTGGCGAACCCGCCAATGCCACGCGTGTGATCTCGGTGGCCGCCTACCACGCCGCATTCGAGGAGTACGACTACTCGATGGCCTCGGCCATTGCCATGCTGATGGGCGCCGTGCAACTCACCGTGGTGGCGGTCGTATTGTCCTTGCGGGGTATCTTCTACCGCGGCCCTGTCGCCGGGGGCAAGGGCTGATGGTCCGCCCTGAACACCATCTGGCACCGGTTCCGGCAATGGTCCACGTGGCCGGTCGGCTGTGGGTCGTCGCCATCTGGGCTGTGACCGGCTGGTTTGTGCTGAACCTGCTGGCACTGATCACCAGCGTGGTCGTCAGCTCCGTCTCGACCCGCTGGCTGCGCAGCTGGCTGCCGGACGGATGGACGTTGCGCTGGTATGCGTCGGCCTGGCAGGAGTTCCAGCTTGGGGAGGTTCTGACCACCACTTTCACCGTGGTGGGTGCAGTGGTCGTGGCGGCCGGCCTCATTGGCGTGCCCGCAGCCTACGCCATGGCGCGGCGCGAGTTTCCCGGCAAGCGATGGGTGATGCTGCTGTTCCTGCTGCCCTTGATGGTGCCGCCGGTGACCTACGGCATCCCGCTGGCCACCGTCCTGTACCAGGCCGGCCCGGGCGGCACGATCTGGGGCGTGATACTGGCCAACCTGGTTCCGACGGTGCCCTTTGTGATCCTGGTGATGATTCCATTCATCGAGCAGGTCGACCCACGTATCGAAGCGGCAGCGCGCATCTTCGGCGCCAACACATGGCAACTGTTTGTCCATGTGCTGTTGCCCATGCTGGCACCCGGTGTGCTTGCTGCGCTGCTGCTGGTCATGGTACGCACCATTGCGATGTTCGAACTCACGTTTCTCACGGCCGGCCCCACCAGCCAGACCCTGGTGGTTGCGCTGTATTACTCGGTGTTCGCATCCGGTGTGCGCGCGGGCCAGTCGATCGACGCCATGGCCGTGATCTACATGGGCATCACACTCTCCTGGTTGCTGGTCGCCTTGCGTTTCGTGAACCCCACACAACTCGTGAGCCGGGTCAAGCAACCGGGCGCGGCCGCCAACTCCTGATCCACATTCACGCTTCGAGAGACACCATGCAACTGCGATTGATCGACGACCCGGCCGAGATGGCCCGCACCGCGGCGGAGGATGGTGCAGAAGTGCTGCGTGAGGCCTTGCGTCGGCGTCCCCGGGCCACCGTGATCGTGGCCACCGGCATGAGCCAGATCGCCATGCTCCACGTATTGGTGCGCGCCCCCGATATCGACTGGTCACGCGTGTCAGTGTTCCACCTCGACGAATATATTGATCTGCCGCAGACGCATCCGGCGAGTTTCCGGCGCTACCTGCGCGAACGTTTTCTGGCGCACCTGCCTGTGCAGCCGGAGTTCGTGCCGGTCAATGGTGACGCGCCCGACCTTGCTGCCGAGCTCAGGCGCCTCAACCACCTGCTGAAGGGCCGCCAGGTCGATCTATGTTTCGCCGGGGTGGGCGAAAACGGCCATCTGGCATTCAACGACCCTCCGGCCGACTTCGCGGTGGACGACCCCTATATCACCGTGGACCTGGACGACACCTGCCGGCGCCAGCAATCGGGCGAGGGCTGGTTTGCCAGCCTGGACGACGTCCCCCAACGCGCCATCTCCATGTCCATCCGACAGATCATGCGCAGCCAGTGCCTGCTGCTCACCGTACCGGAACTGCGCAAGGCCAAGGCCTTGCAGTGCGTGGTCGAGGGGCCGGTCGATCCCGCCTGCCCGGCTTCGATCATCCAGCGTCACAAGAACTGCACCGTGTATGTGGATGCGGCCGCGTCGAGTGCCCTGACCCGCCCGCCCGGCCGGCGGGGCTGAGCCATGCAGATGCAGGCGTCGCTGCGCATCGGCGGCATCGACCCGGGCCATGGCCACGGCGTCAGCATCGAGGTGCGCCATGGTCGGGTGCATGCGCTGCACCCTGCGCCCGGCGCGGAAACCGGGTGGCTGAGTGCGGGATTGATCGACCTGCAAGTCAACGGCTTCGGCGGACACGACCTGAACGGCCCCGCGTTATCGCTGCACACCGTGAGTGGACTCGCGCAAGCCATGCTGCGCTGCGGCGTGACCACGTTCGTTCCAACGCTCATCACGGCCTCCGAACCGCAGTTGGTCCACGCGCTGGCAGTGATCCAGCAGGCGCGCCGCGCCGACCCCGTGCTCGCACACATGATCCCGTATGCGCATGTGGAAGGCCCGTCCATTGCGCCCGAGGATGGCCCGCGCGGCGCACATCCTGCCGGCCACGTCCGGGCACCGGATGTGGCTGAGTTCAGGCGTTGGCAGGCTGCCAGCGGGGGCCTGGTCGGCATGGTCACCCTGTGCCCCCGCTGGCCGCAATCGGGCGCCTACATCCGGGCCTTGACAGCAGCCGGCGTGCATGTGGCCATCGGCCACACCAGTGCCAGTGCCGACCAGATTGCAGCCGCGGTCGACGCCGGGGCCAGGATCTCCACGCACCTCGGCAATGGTTCACACGCCATGATCAACCGCCGCCACAACGCCTTGTGGCCCCAGTTGGCGAATGACCGCCTGTGGGCGTCCTTCATTGCGGACGGCCACCACCTGTCGCCCGACCTGCTCAAGGTCATGTTGCGGGCCAAGGGCCTGGAGCGCGCCCTGATCGTCTCTGACGCCACGGCGCTCGGCGACATGGAACCCGGAAACTACGACGCGTCCATTGGCGGCGCTGTGACCCTGCGCGACGACGGATACCTTGGCATGAACGACGGTAGTGGGCAGTACCTCGCAGGCGCGGCCTTGCCACTGCTGGCCGGCGTCGCGACCCTCGTGCACCACGGCGGATTGCGCCTGCCGGACGCCCTGATGCTGGCCACCACCAACCCCGGCCACTGGGTCGGCGGACGCGGACACCTGGCCCCGGGAGAAGCGGCCGATGTGGTTCAGTTCGATTGGGACGGCCTGCAGAAGCTGCCCCGGGTGACGGGTGTCTGGCTTCTCGGAAAGAAGGTCGTGTGACGGTGTCGCAAGCATTGAACATGCAAACCCTGGCCGCAGCGGCGGACCGGGGCGCCGCCATTCCCGCCTACGCGCGCTCCGGGCTCGCGCCTGGTGTCGTGCACCTGGGTCTGGGCGCCTTCCATCGCGCGCACCAGGCGCTGGTGTTCGACGCCCTGCTGCAGGCGGGCGATACCCGCTGGGGCATCCACGGTGTTGCCATGCACAACCCGCAACTGGCGGACGCCCTGACGCGCCAGCAAGGCCTGTATGCCGTGCAGATCGCCAGCCGCGACGCGGTCCGCTGGCAGATTGCGGGGGCCCTGCTGCGCACCAGCGTGGCGGCGCGCGAACGCGCGCAGGTGGTGGCGGCCATCGCCGCGCCGGCCACGCGCTGGATCACCCTCACGGTGACCGAAAAGGCCTATGGCCCCGAACTTGCGGCTCTTGTCGTGGACGGGCTTGCACTGCGCCAGAGCGCAGGTTTGCCCGGTCTCACCATTGCATCGTGCGACAACCTGCACAACAACGGCCGAATTCTGCAGGCCCTGTGCATAGACGCGGCACAGGCCCCCACCCATGGCGCTTTGGCAGCGTGGATCCAACAGTGCTGCACCTTTCCCAACAGCATGGTCGACCGCATCGTTCCGGCGAGCAGTCCAGAGCGGCAACAGGCAGCCCGCGACGCGCTCGGCCTGGACGACGCCGGTGCCCTGGGGACGGAAGCCTTCACCGAATGGGTGATCGAGCGGCGTTTCGCCGACCCGCGCGACGCCGGCGTACTGGCCGGCGCTGGCGTCACTGTGGTGGATGACGTCGGGCCGTTCGAGGAAGCCAAACTCAGCCTGCTCAATGGCAGCCACTCGGCCATGGCTTATGTGGGAGCGGTGGCCGGCCTGGCGGTGGTCTGCGACTGCGTGTGCGAGCCCGTGATCCGGCGTTTCGTGCACGCCATGATGACCGACGAAGTAGCCCCGCACCTGCATCGCCCGGACTGGGCTGCCTACCGCGATGACTTGCTGGCGCGATTTGGCAACCCCGAACTGCGCCACAGCGTGCACCAGATCGCCAACGACGGCTCGCAGAAGATCCCGCTGCGCTGGGTGCCGTCCGCGCTCGCGCAACAACGTGCAGGGCGTGGTTTCGAGCACCTCGCATTCTGCGCGGCGGCATGGATACGCTACGTGCGCGGTGTCAACGAACGTGGCGAAACCTGCACTGTCAACGATCCGATGGCGGCCCAATTGCAGGCCCTGGCGCGCCCGGGCGGCGTCGCTGCCGCACAGGCTCTCTGCGCACTGCCGGCGGTATGGGGCCCGGCACTTGGCAACGACGCAGCGTGGTGCGCGGGTGTCACGCAATGGCTGCTGCGCATCGAATCGCAAGGTATCCTCGCTGCCATGCACCAGCTCAACAACGCCCACCAGCCATGAAGATCACCCATGCCCGCGTCATCGTCTGCAGCCCTGGACGCAACTTCGTGACCCTGAGGATCGAGACCGACGAAGGCCTGAGCGGCATTGGCGACGCGACCCTGAACGGGCGCGAACTGTCCGTCGCGAGTTACCTGACGGACCATGTCGTCCCCTGCCTGATCGGCCGCGACGCACACCAGATCGAGGACATCTGGCAGTATCTCTACAAGGGCGCCTACTGGCGGCGCGGCCCGGTCACCATGAGTGCCATTGCCGCCGTGGACACCGCGCTGTGGGACATCAAGGCCAAGGCCGCGAACATGCCGCTGTACCAGTTGCTGGGCGGGCGCAGCCGCACCGGCGTCATGGTGTATGGGCATGCCAACGGCAGCGACATCGCACACACCGTGGACGAGGTGCTGCGCTACAAGGAGCTGGGTTACAAGGCGATCCGCGCCCAGAGTGGTGTGCCCGGGCTCGACAAGGTCTACGGGGTGGGCAAAGGCACCCTGTTCTACGAACCGGCCGACGCCGACCTGCCCGGCGAACACGACTGGAGCTCGGAGAAATACCTGCTCCACACGCCGCGCCTGTTCGATGCCGTGCGCCAGGCCGTGGGCCCGGACATCCATCTGCTGCACGATGTGCATCACCGCCTGACCCCCATCGAGGCGGCACGCCTGGGCAAGGCACTGGAACCCTGCCACCTGTTCTGGATCGAGGACGCGACGCCAGCCGAGAACCAGGAGGCCTTCCGCCTGATCCGCCAGCACACCACCACGCCACTGGCGGTGGGTGAGGTCTTCAATACGCTGTGGGACTGCAAGGACCTGATCCAGAACCAGCTCATCGACTACATCCGCACGACCGTCGTGCATGCCGGCGGCATCACGCATCTGCGCCGCATTGCCGACCTGGCGGCGATGTACCAGGTGCGCACCGGCTGCCATGGCGCCACCGACCTGTCGCCAGCGTGCATGGGTGCGGCACTGCACTTCGACCTGTGGGTGCCCAACTTCGGCATTCAGGAATACATGCGCCACACCGACGAGACCGATGCCGTGTTCCCGCATGCCTACAGCTTTGCCGACGGCATGCTGTACCCCGGCGACGTGCCGGGGCACGGTGTGACGATTGACGAAACGCTGGCCGCGAAGTACCCGTACCAGCGTGCCTACCTGCCGGTGAACCGGCTGCAGCACGACGGCACGCTGTGGAACTGGTGAGCGTGATGCGCGTGGTGCGCGTGGGCTGCCACGCCGTTGCCCGAGTGCGCGCATGACCCGGCTGCAGACCGGGGCGCTGGCCGCCATCGCCGCGTCAGTGGCCCGCCCGCGTTATGACCGCAGCGCCTTGCGTGCAGGCATCGTGCACCTGGGCCTGGGCGCCTTCGCGCGTGCACACCTGGCCGTGGCCACCGAAGCAGCCTTGCACGCTGATGGCGACCTGGGCTGGGGCATCGTCGGCGTGTCGCTGCGCCAGGCCGACACGCGCGACGCATTGGCACCGCAGCAAGGCCTTTACACACTGGCGTTGCGCGACGCGGCCGACGACGGTACGCCACGCGAAGTGCTTCAAGTCATAGGTGCGCTGATGCAGGTGCTGGTAGCGCCCGAGGACCCGCGCGCGGTGCTGGAGCGCATTGCGCATGCGGACACGTGCATCGTGAGCCTGACGGTCACCGACAAGGGCTACCACCACGACCCCGCCACCGGCACGCTGCGCGTGCAAGACCCGGACATCGCGCACGATCTGCGGCAGGGCCAAGGGCTGCATCACGACCTGCTTCGCCACGACACACAAGAGCCCGAGGCCCCACGCAGCACGATCGGCTTTTTGGTGCAGGGCCTGCGGCTGCGTTTTCAACGAGCGCTGCCACCAGTCACGCTGCTGTCGTGCGACAACCTGCCCGCCAACGGCGACACGCTGCGCGGCCTGGTGCTGTCGTTCGCGCAGCAAATCGACCCGGCGCTGCACACCTGGATAGCGCAACGATGCACCTTCCCCAACTCGATGGTCGACCGCATCGTCCCGCGCACGACCGCAGCCGATCGCGAACGCATCTCCGCCGGCCTGGGCCAACAAGACGCCTGGCCGGTGGTGGCCGAGCCGTTCACCGAATGGGTGATCGAAGACCGTTTTGCTGCCGGCCGCCCGGCCTGGGAGCGGGGCGGCGCACGCTTCGTCGAACACGCCGAGCCGTTCGAACGCCTGAAGTTGCGCATGGTCAACGGCAGCCATTCCACGCTGGCCTACCTGGGCTTCATGGCCGGCCTGCGCACCGTGGACCAGGCCATGGCCGCGCCCGCGTTGCGCCGCTTTGTCGATGCGCTGATGCAGGAGGAGATCCAACCGACCCTGCCGGCGCTGCCGGGCCTGGACCTCGCCGCATATCGAATGCGCTTGCTGCAGCGTTTTGCCAACCCTGCACTGCAGCACCAGACGCGCCAGATTGCCATGGACGGTTCGCAAAAGCTGCCGCAGCGTTTGCTGGGTACCGTGCGCGATCGGCTGCACAACAACCTGCCCATCACGCGCCTGGCACTGGCGGTGGCCGCGTGGATTCACTACCTGCGCGGCGTGGACGAAAGTGGCCAGGCCTTCGACATTCAGGACCCGTTGGCCGCTGCGCTGGCACAGCAGCTGGCACTGGCGGACGGGGCTGCGCAAGGTGCGGACCATGCTTCAACCGACGCCACGGCCGGAGCGCTGCGTCGCGCGCTGAGCTTCTGCGCTTTCGCGCCGGTCTTCGGCGACCTGGGGTTGGACATGCGCTTCGTGCAGGCCGTGGCAATGCACACCCAATCGCTGCGCGAACGGGGCGTTCTGTCCACGCTGGAAAGCTGCCGATGAGCAAACACGGCCTGTCGCGCCGGCATCTCGAACATGGGTGCGTTCCAAATCACAGGGGGTTTCCCCGCGTTGCCGCTGGGGTACCGAGATGCCAGATTCCAAACCGGAGGCGATGAGGTGTTCAACATGCGCCGGCCGAGCGTTGAGCCGGCTGCAAAGGGACGCTCCCATCCCCGGAAACGAACTGGAGACACCATGCATCGGTACATTCGTCTGTTGAAGCTGGCGCTGTTCGCGCTGATCTTTGCCACCTCGGCCTCAGCGTTTGCGCAATACCCGAACCGACCGCTCACCCTGGTCGTGCCCTGGGGCGCGGGCGGTGGCACCGACGCCGTGGCGCGCTTCATCGCCAGCCTGATGGAAAAGGACCTTGGGCAGCCGGTGAACGTGGTCAACCGCACCGGTGGGTCGGGCGTGGTCGGCCATTCGGCCATTGCTTCGTCAGCACCCGACGGCTACACCATCGGCATGATCACGGTCGAGATCACCATGATGCACCACCAGAAGCTCACCGAACTCGACCCCACCAGCTACACACCGATTGCGCTGGTGAACCTGGACCCTGCCGGTTTTCAAGTGCGTGCCGATTCGGCCTACAAGAACATGAACGACGTGCTCGCCGCCATCAAGGCAGCGCCGCCCGGCAAGTTCAAGGCCTCGGGCACGGGCCAGGGCGGCATCTGGCACCTGGCGCTGGCCGGCATGCTGAGCGATTTGAAGATCGACCCGGCTGCCGTGCCCTGGGTGCCCTCCAACGGCGCCGCGCCGGGGCTGCAAGACCTGGTGGCCGGGGGCGTTGAGTTCGCGCCCTGCTCGTTGCCCGAAGCCCGCTCGCTGATCGATGCCGGCAAGGTGCGCTCCCTGGCTGTGATGGACAGCCGCCGCGCGTCACTGTTCCCTGACGTGCCCACGCTGAAGGAAGCGACCGGTTCGAACTGGGCCACCGGCGCGTGGCGCGGCATTGCGGCGCCCAAGGGGCTGCCCAAGGACGTGCTGACCAAGCTGGAGGCCTCGGTGAAAAAGGCCTACGACAGCAAGGACTACAAAGACTTCATGGCCCAGCGCGGTTTCGGCACGCTGTGGGGCAGCTCGGAAGAGTTCGCCAAGTTCATGGCCAAGGGCGACGCCGACATGAAGGCGGTGATGACCGCCGTCGGCATCGTGAAGTAACGCGCCGCCCCGGCCCACTTTCCCCACTTCTTTTGCATCGCTGAACCGTGCGCAACATCGATCGATGGGTCGGCCTGGGGCTGGCTGTTCTGGCACTGGCCGTGCTTTGGTCGGCACGCGCCTTCCCCGACGTGCCTGGGCAAAAGATCGGCGCGGCCTTCCTGCCCATGCTGGTGGGTGCTGGCCTGCTGCTGTGCGGTGTGGCGCTGATGGTGCGCAGCCTGCGTGGCCGCGCTTACGCGCTGGAGGCCAGCGAAGAACCCGCCCAGGCCGAACACTTCGGCAGTTCGGCGGTGATCGTCGGCTCGGTGGTGGCCTACATCACCCTGTCTGAAAGGCTGGGCTTTCTGTTCGTGGCGCCGGTGTGCCTGCTGGCCGTTTTTCTGGCGCTGCGCGTGGGCTGGCAGCGCGCCGTGCTGTGGGCCATCGGCGGCACGGTGCTGGTTCATTTTGCGTTTTACAAACTGCTGCGCGTACCGCTGCCCTGGGGCCCGCTGACGCCGTTTTATTGATGGACGCTGCTTGATGAACACAACGCTGTGGACGCGCTGATCACCGCTTTCGGGCTGGTCTTCCAGCCCTATGTGCTGATGGTGATCTTGCTGTCGGCGCTGTACGGCCTGTTCGTCGGCGCCATTCCCGGGCTCACGGCCACCATGGCCACCGCCCTGTTGGTGCCGGTCACGTTCTTCATGGCGCCGGTGCCGGCCGTGGCCGCCATCGTCACGGCCACGGCCATGGCCATTTTTTCAGGCGACATTCCCAGCGCGCTGCTGCGCATGCCGGGCACGCCGGCCTCGGCCGCCTACACCGACGAAGCCTTCCTGCTCACCAAAAAGGGCATGGCCGAAACGGCGCTCGGTGCCGGCCTGGTGTTCTCGGTGCTGGGCGGCATCTTCGGCGTGCTGGTGCTGATCGTTGCCGCACCGGCGCTGGCCGAGGTGGCGCTGAAGTTCAGCTCGTTCGAATACTTCTGGCTGGTCATGCTGGGCTTCACCTGCGCCATCTTCATTGCTGGCAGCGACCCGCTGAAGGGTCTGGTTTCGTTGCTGCTGGGGCTGCTGGTCTCCACGGTCGGGTTGGAGAACGCGGCGGGTGCACCGCGCTACACCTTCGGCAATGCCGAGCTGACCGGCGGCATCCCGCTCATCCCGCTGATGATCGGCATGTTTGCGGTGTCCGAGATCCTGCGTTATGCGGCGGTCGTCGACAAACCGCTGATGGCCGTCGACCAGCCGCTGAACAACGTCTTTGCCGGCATGTGGGGCTTGCTGAAGAAGTACCCGCTGCAATTGCTGCGCGGCTCGGCGCTGGGCACGCTGGTCGGTGCCCTGCCCGGCGCGGGCGCCGACATTGCGGCATGGATGTCGTACGCCATGTCCAAGCGCTTCTCGAAGGAGCCCGAGAAGTTCGGCACCGGCCACGTGGAGGGCATTGTCGAGTCGGGTGCGGCCAACAACGCGGCGCTGGGTGGCGCTTGGATCCCGGCGCTGGTATTCGGCATTCCGGGCGACTCGATCACGGCAATAGCCATCGGCGTGCTGTACCTGAAGGGCATGAACCCGGGGCCGACGCTGTTTGTCAACAACCCGCAGAACATCTATGCGGTGTTCATCGTCTTCATCTTCGCGCAATTGCTGATGCTGCCGCTGGGCTGGATGGCCATCAAAGTGGCCAAAAGCATCCTGCGCGTGCCGGCCAGCGTGTTGATGCCGCTGATCCTGCTGTTCTGCGTGGTCGGCAGTTTTGCCATCAACAACAGCCTGTTTGGCGTGGTGGTGATGGGGGTGGCCGGGGTGGTAGGCTTCTTGATGGAACGCTGGGGCTTTCCGGTGGCGCCGACCATTTTGGGTGTGGTGCTGGGCACCATGCTCGAAGAGTACTTCTTCAGCAGCCTGATCAAGGCCGACGGCAACCTTCTGGTGTTCTTCGAGCGGCCCATCGCGGGTACCTTGGGCGCCTTGACCTTGCTGATCTGGCTGTGGCCGCTGATGCCTGCGGTGCGGCGGGCGCTGGGTCGTTCGGCCAAGCGTTCGCCCGCGCCGCCAAGCGCCTAACGCTCGCTTGAGACCCTGTGCCCGCCGCCATCTCGCGGTGCTTCAAGGGCGGAACATGAACACCCCACACCAGGCCAGACCACATTGGCTTGCACTCGTCGCCATGGCCATGGCCGCGACCTTTTCATACACCACGGCCAGCGCGCAAACGCAGACCTGGGAATACAAGTCCTACAAAAAAGGCGGGATGGGTGGCCAGTACAACAAAGATGTGTTCACCACCGGAACCATCTCGGTCGAAGAAAAAGACGGCAAGGCCTCGTTCTCCATGAATGCCGGCTCCGTGGACGCCTGCCTGCGCAGCAGCATCCCCGCCACCGTCAGCAAGACCGACGAGACGACGATCGTCGAGCCGCAGATCACGCTTGCCGGCTGCGAAAAGTTCCGCAGCGTGGTCCGCAACGACGGCAGCGGGGGTATTCGCGAGCACTTGCGCGGCGAGCAGTGGGTGAACGACAAGTTCGACCATGGGCTGACACCCAAGAAGTAAGTGCCGTCGCGAACAAGGCGCGCCCACACAGCTGGGGGTGAGCTCATGCTTGTTGAGGACACTTGCCCGCATCCCTCCCCACGATGTCGGAAGACATCGGCAGCCTCTGCTCCTACCGTTCAGGTGTGCCCGGCCAAGGACCCACCTTGGCCAGCGCTACCACACCGAACCACCAACCGTCACCCCAGGGAGGGAACACCATGGCCACCAAGATCACCGTACCGCCGCAACTGGCCGACATTCGGCGCTTGAAAGAACTCGAACGCGAACGCTTTCGCGCCATCGACGCAGGGCTGATCCCCATCAAGTACCTGCCTCGACCATGCCAGGTGCGCATCCTGATGCTGGTGGACGACGGCATCTCGTACAACCAGTTCTACTTCGGCTTGAGCGAGGTGCTGGACACACTGCGCACCAACCCGGAATGGTGGATCAAGTTCAACGTGACCCGCGCGCACCGGCACCTGGACCCGAACCCGCCGGTAGACCCGGCTGCGCTGGCCTTGTACGGCCCGCAGTTCGAGAACTTCCATTTCGACCAGGCCGGGTTCGACATCAACAACTACGACGAAGTCTGGTTCTACGGCTTCAACAGTGGCGCGGGCGCCGCCGGCACCTGCGCGCCCATCACCGGCATCCCGCCGAACGCGCTGACCGACAACGAACTGTCCATCCTGTACCGCTGGATGAACGAACGCGACGGCGGTGTGTTCGCCACCGGTGACCACGCCAACCTGGGCGAAGCGCTGTGCTCGCGCATCCCGCGCGTGCGCTCGATGCGCAAGTGGGCCTTCAACCCACCCAACCCTGACAGCGCGCCCAGCAACACCGGCGTCAATCGGCATGACACGCTGATGCCGGGCCACGACCTGGCCGGCACCGTCAGGGACGAAGGCAGCGAATACACCTTCGACGACGAGTCGGACGACATCCCGATGAACCTGCGCCTGCGCTGGTACTCCTTGCACTACCAATGCCGCGCCAATTTCAAGCCCTTGCACCCGCGCTGGTACCGCCTGCCGCGCGTGCCGCACCCGGTGCTGTGCGGCAAGAGCGGGCCTATCAGCGTGTTCCCCGACCACCCGCACGAAGGCGAAGTGCGTGTGCCGGCGCTGCTGACCGACACGCCGACGTTTTGCAACTACGGTTACCGCGAGTACCCCGACCATGGCGGCAGCCCGCTGTCACCGCAGATCATCGCCTGGGCGCATGTGCGTGACGACCACGAGGCCGGGGACTTCAAGGGCACCGTCAACGCCAAGGAGTTCGGCGCCGTGGGCGCCTACGACGGGCATTGTGTGAAGGTGGGCCGCGTGGTGGTCGACTCGACCTGGCACCACTGGTTCGACGTGAACCTGACCGGCCGCATGGTGCTGTTCGACGACACCCCAGGCAACATCGAAACCGGTGACACGCGCAAGCTAAAAGGATTCACCGACACACCGGCGGGCGTCGCCGCGCTGGAGCGCATCCGCAACTACTACCGCAACGTGGCCATCTGGCTGGCGCCGCCCAAGCTGCAGCGCTGCATGGCCGGCCACGGGCTGTGGGGCGCGCTGTACCGCTTTCCGCTCAAGGCCGACCTGCGTGCCGACATGACGGTAGCCGAGATCGGCCAACATGCCTTCGAGGTGCTCGCCAAGTTTGCCGGCAAATGCCAGGTGCAGGGCTGGTGGCGCGTGTTCATCGAGCCCGAGCGTTTGCACAAGCTGCTCGACTTCGACCGTTACGTCGTGCCCAACGAAGCCTTGCTGCTGTTGGACGAGTTCATGATCGGCGGCATCGTGCAGCAGATGCTGACGCTGCGCGACACCCTGCCGTTCGGCAAACATCCGTCGCCCGACGAGCTGGAGAAGCTGGCGCTGCGCGGCACCGAAGTCGGCATGAAAGCGCTGGCCGAGCACCTGCGGGAGAGCCAGGCGTCGTTGAATGCGGTGACGGAGGTGCTGGGGCAGAAGTGAGTCAGTGAGGGTGCCCGGAGTAGAACGCTTGTTGGCGCCGATTCACGTCACGCCAACAAAGCGTCCAGCATGGCGCGCTGCGCGCGCCATCTCGGGTTCAGCCGATCCAGCAGTTCGAAGAACTGCGGCGAGTGCGCACGCACCAGCAGATGGCACAGCTCGTGCTGAATGACGCAGTCGATGCAGGAGACAGGGGCCTGCAGCAGGTTGGGGTTCAGCGTCAGCATCGCCTGGCCCGACATGCTTCCCCAGCGGCTATTCATGGTTCGTAATTGCAGCCTGGGCGTCGGCACCGCCGCAAGGAGATGGTGCGCGCGACACACCTCCAAACGCCGAGCGAACACCTCGCGTGCTTCGCGACGCCGCCACGCTTCCAAGAGCCCAGCCACCCGGCTCGGTTCGGCTGCACGGCGAACCGCCACCACAAGCTCATGGCCCTGGATCTCGACTGTCTCGCCATCGCGGGTCGCAGCAACAACGCGCAGCATCAGCTGCCGCCCCAGGTGTCGGTGCGTTTCGCCGCGCACGCAGCTGCGTGCCGGCGTGCGCGGTTCATAGCGCTTGAAATGTGCCGCCTGCGCTGCGAGCCAGCTCTCGCGCTGCGCTACCAGCGCAGACACCTGCTCGTCGGACCACGCTGCAGGAACGCGAACCGAAACGATCAGGTCCGGCCCAAGCTCTACGGTCGCCGTCTTCTGCCGATGTGTACTGCGATAGACGTTCAAGCCCCGCGCCCACCCCGTCGCGTAAAGCATGAGGCTGTCAGCGGCCATTGATGCCCCTGCGGCGAGCCAGTTGAAGGCCTTGCTCGACCACGGCATCCATCTGCGCCGGGCTCAGCGCCAGGCCGAACTCGCCTCCGATCACGTCGTACATAAAGTGGTCGATGCTCACGCGAGTGGCATTGACGGCCTCGTGGTTGCGCCAATAGTCCACGACCGCATGCTCGGCCAGAGCGCGCATCACCGCCAACGCTGTCTGCTCCGCAAGCAGGGCAGCGGGCGCCGCATCAAGCCCCTCGAAAATGCGCTTGATCACACCGAACACCGCGATGCCGTCATCCTGCCCGCGCAGCGATGCGGGCACTTCGTCTTGCGGCCTTTGCGCAACCGTCGAGCGCACTGCCTGCACCTGCGCCAGGTAGGTCAGCTCGTTGATACGCCGCAGGCGGTAGTCGTCGATAGCGTCCTGGATCATCTTGGAGAAGCGCTCGTAGTAGGCGGGGTCGACTCTGATGCGCTCATCGATCACGCGCCGGGTGTTGAACGCAATGATGTCGGCCTGCGCTGCAGCGCCCGGTTCACCCCCGGCGTGCGCCTGCAACGCGGCGTTCAACGCCGCATCGTCGAAGATGTTCACTGGTTCGTGCAGGCGCAGCACCTCGTTGGCACCGATGTGCGTGTCCAGCAGCTTACGGATGCGCGGTTCGTACTGGCGCTTGAAGTCCACTGCTTCGGCAAAGCGCAACTGGGCCGACTGTTTGAGCTTCATAAAGCGCAGCAGGTCGGCTTTGTAGCGCGCCACCTGCTCGGCTGGCGTGTCGGCCAGGAAGCGTTCGAGGCTGAGCGCCAGCCCCAGCAACTTGCCGAAGACCGACAGGCGAGCGTAAAAGTCTTCTCGCACCGCCTCGTCGCGCAGCACCTCTTCATGGGCCTGCATGCCGGCGCCGCGCGGCAACTCGCGGAACAGTTCGAGCAACTGCGCGTGCACATCGGGCAGGCGTCTCACCTCTTCAACGGCCGAGACCAAGGTGCCCAACAGGTCGCTTTCGTCGAAGCCGGCCAGGGCCTGATAGCTGCTCATGGCGTCCTTCAGCTCCTCCAACACACCAGCGTAGTCGATGATCTGACCGTCTTCTTTTTCGATGCGGCCACCGTCTTCCGTCTGCGTCTCATACAGGCGGTTCACCCGCGCGATGGCCTGCAGCAGCGTGTGTTCCTTCAGCTCGCGCGTGAGGTACAGCACCCGGTTTCGCGGCGCGTCAAAGCCGGTGAGCAGCTTGTCCTTGACGATCAGCAGCTCGGGTTTGTCGGCGTGCTTGAAGGCTTCGATCAGCGCGGTGTTGTAGGTGTCTTCATTGCCATGCCGTGCCATCATCTTTTGCCAGAAGGCATGCACCGTGTCGTCAGGCTCATCGTCCAGGTCTTCGTGGCCGGTGCGGTGTTGCGGGCCAGAGATCAGCACCTCGCAGCTGACGTGCCCGATGTCGTCGATGAAGCCCTTGAGCTTGACCGCCGCCGCGCGGCTTTGCGCCACCACCTGGCCCTTGAAGGGCGTGCCTTGCCAGTTGCTGCGGTAGTGTTCGCTGATGTCGTAGGCCAGCATCTGCAGCACGCGGTCGGCCGAGTTGATGAGCTTGGCGCGCGAGAACTTGCGCTTCAGATCGGCCTGCTCAGCATCGCTCAGCCCCACGGTGATGCGCTGCCACCAAGTGTCTATGGCCGGCTGGTCGGGCTGCACATCCACCAGGCGCGACTCATACAGCAGCCGCACCACCGCACCGTCTCGCACCGCGTCGTCCATGGTGTAGCTGTCGATCAGGCCGCCAAAGCGCTGCAGCGTCTGGCGGTCTTTTTTCAGCACCGGCGTGCCGGTGAAGCCGATGTAGCAAGCGTTGGGCATCACCAGGCGCATGCGCGCCGCCAGCGAACCGAAGTTGGTGCGGTGGCTTTCGTCCACCAGCACGAAGATCTCGGCCGAATCGGCACTGAACTGCTTGGCCAGTGTGCCCACGCGGTCGAACTTCTGGATCAGCGTGGTGATGAGTTGCGCCTTGGGGCTTTGCACCAGCTCCAGCAACTCGCGCGCGCTGCGTGCACGCGCTGGCGCCAGGTGGCAGGCCATGAAGGTCTTGCCGATTTGAATGTCGAGGTCTTCACGGTCGGTCACCAGCACGATGCGCGGGTTCAACACCTTGGGCAACAGCGCAATGCGCCGCGCCAGCATCACCATCGTCAGCGACTTGCCCGAGCCCTGCGTGTGCCACACCACGCCACCGCGCCGGCGACGCGCGGCCGGGTTGGGCTGGGATCGGTTCACCGGGCTGGGCTCCCACTGCTGCAGCCGCGCCACCATCTTTTCAATGGCGCGCACCTGCTGGTGGCGCGCCAGCTTGCGCTCGCCGCCGTCGAACACGCTGTAGTGCTGCGCCATGGCCAGCAGCCGCTCGGGGCGCAGCAAAGCAAAGATGGCGCGGTCTTGTACCGAGGCATCGCGTTGGACCTTGTACAGGCTGGGCGGCTCGCCCGCGGTGATGGCGGCGTCGGGCGCCACGCGCTGCGCCAAGGCCTCGAACAGGTCGGCGCGCACGTCACGCAACAGCGCGTCGGGCAAAGGCGCACGCAGAGCCCGCCCCAGGGCAGCCTCGTCCTGCGGCTCCGGCCAGCCGCCGTAAAACTTGAGCGACGTGCCCACCGTGCCCACCTTGGCCGAATGGCGGTTCAAGCCCATCAACACCTGGGCATAGACAAACAGGTGCGGTGCCTGGCCCATGCCCTGGTAGCTGATGAGGCCCGACACCGCATCGTCCACAGGCACGCTGGGCGCCTTGCATTCCACCACCGCGAAGGGAATGCCGTTGACGAAGCACACCAGGTCCAGCCGCACGACTTGCGTGCTGCGCTGACGCTCCACCGTGAATTCGGGCGCCACGTGCCACAGGTTGTTGGCAGGCGTGTCCCAGTCCACATAGCGCAGCGTGCGGCCGCGGGTGTCGCCGTCGATGGTCTGCTCCAACGCCGTGCCCAGGGTCAGCAGTTCATGCACGGCGGCATTGCCGGTGAGCAGGCCATCGAAGCGCAGGCTCTTGAGCTTTTGGATCGCGGCGCCCAGGTTCTCTTCACTGAACAGGTGCGTGCTACCTCCCGCCTGGATGTGGTTGAAGCGTTTGAGGGCGTCACGCAGCAGCGGCTCCAGGATCACCTCGCCCAGCCGCCCGCCGCGCAGCTCGCGCGCGCGGCGCGGGCTGAGGTACTCGTAGCCCAGCGCCAGCAGCAGTTGCAGCGCCGGAAGCTGGGATTCGAGGAGTTCGCTGGTGGCGAAGTCGGGGGACGGCGGGGAGCGGGTCATGGGTCACTCCGCTTGAGTTCGCGCTGACCGCCCCAGAGCAGGTGTTGCATCAGGGCGCGCTTTTGATGATGCAAGGCGGCGAATTGCGATTCGACCAGTCGAAGCTCATCCGCTGACCTGTTGAGCACAGCGGCGACGGCAGCTTGCTCCGAAAGACTAGGTAAGGGCAGCTTGATTGAGCTGAACTCATGCCAGCCAATTTGTTTGCCGTCTCTGATGCCAATGACCGCAACGCTGAGCCGCCGAATGAAATCGGTCGACTTGAAATAGTGACGGAAGTAGTCGGCGTGGACTTCTTCGCTTGGGGCAAGGACGGTGTAGGCCGGGCTGACGATGCCGTCATGTGCCGAATACTCCAGGCCGCCCTCGAACGAGCGCAAGCTAATGACGAAATGGCCTGCCCGAACGCGCTTGAAGCTTTCAACGCCACCTGACGGCATCGTGACCCGACCCTCGCGTTCATCGCGTGGGACTACACCGCTGTCTTGAGTTACGGAAAGAAGACGTTCATGACCTTTGGCTCGTTCGGCAAGATTTCGAAACAATGCATCTGCACGACGGTGGGCGCTCCGCTTGCCGAGAATCCCCGTGGAAAACAGTCTTTGTTCCAGGCCAGTTCGACGCGCTGCCAGCGTCTTGAGCAGCAACTGCGTCTTGTCAATCGCACGCTCCCAAGTAGCCAAGATATCCGCGACCTCGATCTGATCGCACAGATCGGGGAATGCTAGAGACTGCTCGGTAATGTCACCTTTGCGGACATGAACCAGACTGGTCTTGAAACCGTGTGCCTTTCGTTCGATCTGCTCCGTTACCCAGCGCATTGCGTGATTTAGCCATGCCTTGTGTACACCCGCCTTGGGTCTGACGCGGTAGATGTGCTGATTGAGAACCCCGCGCGGGCCGAGCCACACCGTAGATCCAAACGACACGCCTTTGACACCCGCCCATGCAAAGAGCAGATCGTTAGGTTCCACGATCCACTTCGGGTCTGGTTCGCCAGCAAAGTAGTTGAATCGATCGGACCCGTTCAGATTCTGAATTCGGATGATCGGCAGGCCTGAATCGCTCCACTGGTCGGGGCTGAATCCGTTTCCAGACTCGAAGTCGCACAGGTCTGCAATGGTTGCAATACGCGAGTTTTGACTTGGTGCGTTGCTCACCGTCGCACCTCCGCGGCCTGATCACCAGCGGCAACCATTAAGCAACGCTTAATAGTTCGACCTGCCCTCCCGCTCATTTGATCGGTTTCCGAGTTGCCCGCTCGATCTGCTGGATGCTTTTCTCAGGCGTCGGCAAATCCTCGGGCATCGTCCCACCCAGTTCGCGTATGGTCTTGCGCACCTTGGCGCCCACTTCCTGGTGCGCGAGGTTGGCTTCCCGCTTGCCCTGGATGCCTTCACGCCTGAGCTTGTCCTCGGCCTGCGTGGCACGGAACAGGTTGGCGGCCAACTCGGTGCTGCCCATGTGATCGAGGATCTTCTGACTCTTCTTCAAGCCCTTGCGCGCCTTGATGTCCTGGTTGCCCAGGTTGCCGTAAAGCCCTCGGTAGCCGTGATCCTGGAACACCGCGTAGTCCAGTGATGTTTCAACGCCCGCACCCTTGGCGGCGGCCGAGAGCGCTTTGTTGTGTTCAGTGAGCTGGCTGCGAATGAGAAGCCGCAATTCGTTTTCACTCAGGCGACCTTCGGCACCCTGGTCGGCCAGCTCCTGGCGGCGCGTCTGGATCGCGAAGTAGTTTTGCCCATACGCGATGACCGGCTTGGACGGGTCACCGTTCTGCACCAGCAGGTAGCAGGCGTAGCGCGAGAGCTGAAAATCTTCGACCTCACGCACGGCACCCGAGCCGATCTCGACCATTTTTACCGTGCGGGAAAAATGGTCCGCGGGCTCGTGGCCCGACATGCGGCACGCAGTCTGGGCCTTCTCGATCACGGGTTTGAACTTGCCCCAGGTGGAGTAGTCGAGCAGCGGCTGCATGTCTCGCGCCAGCCAGTATTCGTTGCCCGCCTCACTGAGCTGGCGGATGTCTTCGAAGGCGCGGCCGGGGTGGGCCTGGGGCTTGTGCTCGTTCATACATCGACTCCCAGGGCAATCAGATGCTTTTTCATCTCGGCGCGCACCACCACCAGCTCCCCTTCCAGGCGGTCGATCTCGCGTTGCACCGCCGCCAAATCGATCTCGGCTTCAGGCTCGGTCGTGTCCACGTAGCGCGGAATGTTCAGGTTGTGGTCGTTCGCGGCGAGCTCTTCACGCGTGATCAGCGCGGCGTAACGCTCCACCGGCTGGCGCGCGCGGTAGGTGGCCAGCACACGCGCTATGTGTTCGGGGGTGATGAGGTTCTTGGTCTTGGCGGGCGCGTAGTCGCGGCTAGCGTCGATGAACAGCACGTCCTCAACGGCTTCACGGGCGCCACCGGCTTCGCGCGCGCGGTCGAACACCAAAATGGCGACCGGGATGCTGGTGGTCGGGAACAGGTTGGCCGGCAGACCGATCACCGCGTCGAGCAGGTTGTCTTCGATCAACCGTTGGCGGATACGGCCTTCGGCAGCACCGCGAAACAACACCCCATGCGGCACCACCACGGCCACGCGCCCGCGCTGCGGCAGCGCCACTTCGATCATGTGGGTGATGAAGGCGTAGTCGCCCTTGCTCTTTGGCGGCAGGCCACGCCAGAAGCGCTTGTAGCGGTCGGCCTCGGCCTCAGGCGCGCCCCATTGGTCCAGGCTGAAGGGGGGGTTGGCCACCACGATGTCGAAGCGCAACAGCCGGTCGCCGTCCAGCAGCAGCGGGTTGCGCAAGGTGTCGCCGCGTTCGATGCGGGCGGAGTCGAAGCCGTGGATGAACATGTTCATCAGCGCCAGCGCGTAGGTGCCCTGGTTCATTTCCTGGCCGTACAGGGCCACATCGCGGGCTTTTCCATGTTCGGCCACTACGCGCGCGGCTTCGATCAGCAGGCCGCCTGAGCCGCAGGTGGGGTCGCAGATGCGCATGCCGGGCTGCGGGTCCACCAGGTGGGCCAGCAGCGAGGAGACGGCGGTGGGGGTGTAGAACTCGCCCGCTTTCTTGCCGGCGTCGCTGGCAAAGCGCTCGATCAGGTACATGTAGGTGTTGCCGATGACGTCGTCGCCCACGCGGCTGGGGCGCAGGTCGGTCTCCTGGAAGTTCGCGAGCAGAGCCTTCAGGCGCGCGTTGCGCTC
>JAYVRP010000353.1:0-6660 GCA_043776215.1 Rhodoferax sp.
ACCTCGGGCACCACCGGGCGGCCCAAGGGCGCGGTGATCACGCACAAAAACCTGTGCGCAGTGTTGTCCGGTGCCGGAGGGTCGCTGTACCAGGGCCTGCCTGATGGTGGTGAGCGTGTGGCCTTCCTGCCGCTGTGCCACATCGCCGAACGCATGATTGGCGGCTACATACCGATTCTGCGCAGCGAGGTGGTCAACTTCGTGGAGAACCCGGAGACCGTGTTCGAAAACCTGCGCGAGGTGCAACCGACGGTGTTCTTCGCCGTGCCGCGGGTATGGGAAAAAATCTATTCGCAGGTCGCCATTTCCATCAAGGAGGCCGGTCGGGTGCAGCAGATGGCCTACGGCTGGGCGCTTGGTGTGGGTGTGGCCATGGCCGCCTGCGTCATCGAGCGCCGCCCCCCGGACGCATGGCTGCGCCTGCGCTACCAGCTGGCGCGGGCGCTGGTGCTCAACAACGTGCGGCGCATGGTCGGGCTGGACCGGGTCAACCTGGCCTTGACAGGCGCCGCCCCGATCTCCCCCGAGCTGATCCGCTGGTACCTTGCCCTGGGTATTCCCCTGCGTGAAGCCTGGGGCATGACCGAGACGTCGAGCGCCGGCACCGTCACCCCGCAAGGCGGCATGCGCCCGGGCAGCATCGGCATGCCGGGGCCGGGGCTGGAGATGCGTATTGCCGAGGGCACCGACGAGATCTTGCTGCGCGGGCCCAACGTCATCCGTGCTTACCTGAACCAGCCCGAAAAGACCGCCGAAACGATCGATACCGACGGCTGGCTGCACACCGGCGATGTCGGGCGGGTCGATGACGACGGGTATTTCTACATCACCGACCGCATGAAGGACATCATCATCACGGCCGGCGGCAAGAACATCACGCCCAGCGAGCTGGAAAACGAACTCAAGTTCTCGCCCTACATTACCGATGCCGTGGTGATCGGTGACAAACGCGCCTACCTGACCGTCATCATCATGATCGACCAGGACAACATCGAGAAGTTCGCCCAGGACCATGACGTGCCATTCAGCAACTACGCCAGCCTGACCAAGGCGCCCCAGGTGCAGGAGCTGATTCAGGGCGAGCTCGACCGGGTCAACAAGAAGTTCGCACGCGTCGAGCAGATCAAGAAGTTCTTCCTGCTCGACACGCAGCTCAGCGCCGAAGACGAAGAACTCACCCCCACCATGAAGCTCAAACGCAAACTGGTCGAGAAGAAGTACACCCCGCAGATCGAGGCCATGTACCGCTGACCAGCACGGCCAATGCCCCGACCCTGTGATCGACACCAGTACCATTTTTTTTGAAGGAGTCCCACGATGAAACTGAAATCCGCCCTGGCCCTCGCTATTTTGGCTTTGGCCGCCCACCACGCCGCCGCCCAGACACAGGGCGTCACCAAAAACGAGATCATCATCGGTTCGATCCAGGACCTGTCCGGCCCCATCGCCGCTTTCGGCAAACAGGTGCGCTTCGGCATGCAGTTGCGTGTAGACGAGCTCAACGAACAGTCGGGCGGCATCCACGGGCGCAAACTCAAGCTGCTGATCGAGGACTCGCAATACGACCCGAAAAAGGCCGTACTGGCGGCACAGAAGCTGGTCAACCAGGACAAGATCTTCGTGATGGTGGGCCACATCGGCACCACCAACAATCTCGCCACGATGCCGATCCTGTTCGAGAAGAAGGTGCCCAACTTCTACCCGATCACGGCTTCGCGGCAGATGGCCGAGCCCTACCACAATCTGAAGTTTGCGCCGGGCGCGAGTTACTTTGACCAGATGCGGATTTTTGCACCCCGACTGGCCAAGGAAAAGGGCGCAAAGAAAGCCTGCAGCATGGTCCAGGACGACGACTTCGGGCAAGAGGTTGCCGCCGGCGCCGAAGCCGGACTCAAGACCATGAACATGACGCTGGCCGAGAAAACAACCTACAAGACCGGTGCGACCGATTTCTCGTCGCAGGTGGCACGCATGAAGGCTGCCGGTTGCGACATGGTCATCCTGGGCACGATCATCCGCGAAACCATCGGCGCCATCGGCGAGAGTCGCAAGACCGGTTTCAGCCCGGTGTTCCTCGGATCCAGCGCGGTTTATACCGACCTGATCCACAAGCTCGGCCGCGCTCCCATGGACGGCCTGTATGGCGTCATGACGGTGCAGAACCCCTATCTCGATGACGCGTCACCGCAAATCCGCTTCTGGGCCACCAAGTACCAGACCAAGTTCAACGAAGAGCCGACCGTGTTCTCGATCTATGGCTACAGTGCCATCGACCAGGTCATCACCGCAGCCAGCAAGGCTGGCCCGAACCTGACCACGGACACGTTTGTCAAGGCGATGGAGAGTATCAAGTTTCCAACCGACATTTTCGGCAGCCCCGAGGTTGCGTTCGGCCCCAACAAGCGCCAGGGTTCCGACGTGTCTCGTCTGTCCCAGATCCAGGGCGGCAAGTGGAAAGTGGTGTCGGAGTACGCGCGCTGATTCAGCCCCTGCTCGCACCCGACAGGACCACCGAGAGGTGGTCTTTTTTTGAGGATGTCTGATGCCATCCTGCGCCAGGACTGTGACTATGAGGTTTTATACTTTCACTATAATTATTTTATTCGCAACATTTTTTCATAGTGAAGCTGAACCAGATCTGGCATTGCCCGCGCCCTGCCCTGGCCAAATCCTACCTGGCCCTGTTGTCGGCAGGCCCGGTCGTGTCCACCACCATCTTCGCGCCGCGCCGCACCGGCAAGACCGCCTTCCTGCGCCAGGACCTGACACCAGCCGCGCAAAAGGCCGGCTACGTCGTCGCCTACGCCGACCTGTGGCAAACCAGGGTCCACCCCGGCATGGCTCTGGAGCGCGCGCTGGAGGAAGCACTGGCGCCAAAAACCCTGTCGCAAAAGGCGATGCACAGCCTGCGCAGCCCCGTAAGCAAACTCAAGGCCAGCGGTTCGGTGGGTGCGCTCAAGGGCGAAGTCGAGGTGGAGCTCGACGACCCCAAGAAGCAATCCGCCGACCTGGCACTGCGCATCGACGACCTGATCGGTCAACTGGTGGTGAGGAAACCCTTGCTGCTGCTCGTGGACGAAGCGCAGGAGCTCGCTCGCAGCAAAGACAACGAACTGGTGGCCACCGCACTGCGCACCGCCATTACCAAACACCGGGACCGCATGCGCGTCGTCTTTACCGGCTCGTCACGCACGCAACTGGCCCATGTGTTCTCCCATACCGATGCGCCGCTGTACTCCGTGGGCGCCGCGATCCAGGACTTTCCCCTGCTGGGCCGTGAACTCGCCGAATTCGTGGCCGACAAGTTTCACCAGGCGACACAACGCACGCTCGACGTGGACCAGGCCTGGACCGCCCTGCAAGCCTTCAAGCAACAGCCCGAACCCTTTCTGGCCGCCGTGGTGGCCGTGCTGATGGACCCGGGCCTGACGCTACCAAGGGCCTGTGCGCTGGAAAAAGCCGAGCAGGACAAGGCCGAGAACCACGAAGGCACCTGGGCCGGACTCGACGCCCTGCAAAAGCAGCTCACCCTGTTGTTTGCCAATGACCCGTTTGCCAAGCCTTTCAGCAAACACGTCATGGCGCGCCTGGCCGAAGCTCTGGGTCTGCCTGGCCTGGACACCAGCACCGTGCAGTCCGCCCTGCGCAAGCTCGGCGACAAGAACATCGTGGGCAAATCGGCGCGCAACCAGTTCGTGTTCGAGAGCGCCGCATTCGAACGCTGGGTAAAGACGCTGGGGGCCTGACAGCACCGACAGGCTTTGGTGGGAGCGCAGGGCGAAACCGCCGCACCCCCCTCAGGCCCGCGATGCGTTTCGCTTTCCCAAACCCTCGGCGATCAATGCCAGTACCAGCGAATTGAGCGAGACGCCCTCGGTTTTCGCCCTGGCGGTCAGCTGCATGTGCATGGAGCGTGGAAGCCGCGCCAGGACTTTTCCGGAGGCGGATGCGGGCGTGAAGTCGTCGGCATTGAACGCGGGCGCGGGAATTTCCTGCCCCATATCCGACATGGCGCTCACCGTCGCGAGAAACGCTTCACGGCCATCTGCAATAGCTTCGATCTCGGTTGCCCCATCCGCCACCACGCCGGGAATGTCGGGCATGGTGAACATGAAGCCACCACCGTCGGCTTCGGTGATGGGACTGACAAAATGGCTATAGGCCTCGAACGGAAAAGGTGGCCTTATTTTGGCGATCAGCTTGACGGGCATGGCTTACTCCTGGATTTGGTCAATCAACGCGACAAAACGCTTGACGTAAGTGGCCTTGATCGGCCGATGGGCGGGCACGGACAACGGGTCTTTGACCGAGGGATGCGAAAAAACGTGATGGCTGCCACCGGTGCTTCGCACCTCCAGACCGTGCTGCCTGGCTACCGTGAGCAGTTTTGCCATCGGCCAATCGTTGGGATTCTGGCGCATCGCGCCGAGTAGCTTGGTCGCAGTGTTCACAGAGGCATGATAGCTTCCGCGATATCACCATGCAACAACTCAGGAAGCACGTACCTGCTCCCGCCGGATGGCCCTGACACGCGCCAGGGCCTGACACCGGCCGCGCAAAAGGCCATGCACAGCCTGCGCAAACTCAAGGCCAGCGGCTCGGCGGGTGCGCTCAAGGGCGAAGGGCCACCGCGTTGCGCGCCGCATTGCCAAACACCGAGGCCACATGCGTGTGGTCTTCAGCGGCTCGTCGCGCACGCAACCGGCCTACGTGTTCTCCCATACCGATGCCCCGCTGTACTCCGTGGGCGCCGCGAGTCAGGACTTTCCCTGTTCGAGAGCGCCGCATTCGAGCGCTGGGTGAAGACGCTGGGGGCATGACCGCAGAAACTGGGATTTGCACCCATGTATGGCGCAGGAGCGCGAGCGGCACGACCCCAACACTGGCATCAGCGCAAGCAACAAAGCCCGCTATGGGCGGGCTTTGTTGCTGCTTCAGCGAACTGCGCGTCGGCACAGGCAGCCAGCCACCTCTGCCGACGCAAACACCGAAATGCCAACTCGGCGGGCTATTGGTAGTTGTAGTAACTCCCGATCCAGGCCCGCTGTCGGTTGCTCAGGTCGATACCGAACTCGCCAAAGGTGGGTGTTAGCAGAACACTGTTGGGTGCTGGCGAATTGAAGTTCGTGACGCTCAGCGCGCCTGCCGCCGGGTAAACAACCCTCAGGTTTTGCCGACTGGCGGGCCAAAAACTGGAGTTTGAACTTGCCTTACCCTGCACATAGGTAAAGACATCCCCGTAACCGAATTTCGACGCGCCGGGCAAGGCGCCCAGAGCGGTAAAGGTGGCGTCGGTAGTGAACGCCGCCTTCGTCCGGATTGCGGTGGCGAATTCGGCCGCAGTCAAGGTGGACGAAGTGAGGCGTGGATACAAATCACTGTCCTCTCCCGCACCCGCCAACGTGACGGCGCTGTATGGCAGGGTGCGCAATGTGCTTGTATAGGTGGCGATCGGCGTCTGCGAGCTTTGCCCGTTCACGGTCTTCCAGCCATCGTCGTTGTAGACCTTGAACGTGTATGTGCCTCCGGCAACAAAGCCAAGCGCGTCAAAGCCCGAGTCCGCAAGGGCCGCAGTGGTGGCGAACGTCCCGAAGTGTTGGCCGCTCGCGCCAAACCCGACGCAGTCCGCAACGTCCGCCGCGATGCTGGATGTGCTGGTACGGCAAAAGCGGAAACTGTCGTACAACTTCCAGTCCACAAAGTTCCCGTTTTTGCCGGCGAACAGCGGGTCGTCACGCAAAAGCCGGGTGGACACCATCTTGACGCCCACACCGGGCAAGCCGGGGCCGGTCACCACGGAATAGGTCGCGTAATTGTTCCGGTCACGGGTCAAGATTTGAACAGTCTTCGAATAGACCACAGGCGAAGAGGTCGCCGCTTGTGGCAGCGGCGCACCCGTGGCAAGGGAATAGATTTTTTCCCGGTAGTTCCACGGTCGCATCTGGACATCGACGATCCTGCGGTTGCCCAGGAAGCGCCAATTGCTGCCGTTTTGCGGATTGGCGCAGGCCACACCAGGTTGCATGATGGTTCCGCTGGAACTGCCGGAGATCAGCGTCGTCACAGAAGTCGGGTCCACCGCCACCGTGCCGTCCACGTAGTTGACTTGGTAGTTCACGTCGATCTCGCGCCGTGTGGAGCCGTCGGCATTCGTGACGGTGCGGTCGGCCAGCAACGTTATGTTGGTCCGCGTGGAGCCCACCTGGTACTGGTTCGAGGCAATCGAGTCGGCCGGATCGAGGTCAAAGATGGCTTTGGACGATGCTTTGGTATTGCCGTTGTCGAGGTAACACGCATCCACAAACGCATTGCCAAGGCCACTGGTGGCGGGCCAGGACGTTGCCATGCTGGCGCTGAACAGCCCGATGAAAGACTGCGCGTGTTCAAGTGCCGTCTTGGTCGTACCTGTCGGCACCTGGTTGTTGATCGCCACCACTGTCGCAATGGCGTCGGGCGGCAATTCATTGGTGGTGACCAACGTGGTCGCCTGTGCCGCCACGGCAGCCTCCCTGGCCACGGGCGTCGCCGCAGCCAAAACGGCAGGCACTGCGGCCGCCAGAGCAGGCACGCGTTCCATCAGGCGTTTTCGAATGACGTTGTCGAGCTTCTCACGGGTGATCTTGGACCCATCCACAGCGTCCGTGCCGATGGTGCTGACCA
>JAYVRP010000354.1:0-6650 GCA_043776215.1 Rhodoferax sp.
GCGCTCCATGCGCAGGTCGTCGGTGAGGTTCATGGTGCGTGCACGGCGAATCTGCTCCAGCGCCACGTGCAGCAGCAGGGGGCTGCGCTGGCGCAGTGCCGCAGCGGTGTCTCGCGTCCAGGGGTCGTGCGCTGCCGTCGCTTCCAGCGCGTGCACGATGGCCGGCACCGTGGGCAAACCAAAGAAGTGCTCGATGTGGTCGGGCGGCGCGATTGCGCGCGGGGCCTGCCTCTCGAAACGGGATGCAATCCAGTCGGCCGCCGCCAGGCCATTGTCAAACGTGTGCGCCGACAGGCCGTCCCACACTGCGGGCAACTGGTTAGAGGGGATCACGCCGTCGGCCAGATCCGCAGCCACGGCCTGCGGCCCGTCCAGCACCTTGCCGGTCAGTGCCAAGTACTCGCCCAGGTGCCCCGGGCAGCGGCTCAGGAAGTAGCCGCCCCCCACGTCCGGGAACAGGCCGATGTGGGTTTCGGGCATGGCCATCCGGGTGCGTTCGGTGGCGATGCGCACATTGGCACCTTGCGCGATGCCCATTCCGCCACCCATCACGATACCGTCCATGAAGGCAAAGACCGGCTTGGTGTAGGTATGAACCAGATGGTTGAGCCGGTACTCCTCGGTGAAGAAGTCCTCCAGCTCCGGGTTGCCGGTCAGCGCCGCCTGGTGGAAGAATCGGATGTCGCCGCCGGCGCAAAAGGCGCCGAACGGTTCCGTGTGTCCCGAGCCTGCATGGCGGTGCATGCCCCGGATGCCAACCACCTGCACCGCCGGGTTGTTGCGCCACGCCAGCAAGGCGCTGGTCAGCGCGCGGACCATGGGCAGCGAGAGCGAGTTGAGTGCGCGAGGGCGGTCGAGGGTGATCCGGCCAGCGCGGCCTTCGATGGCGCAGAGTACGTTGCCTGGCATGGGTGTGATTTTCCGAAATGGTGGTGGTGGTGGGACTGGCGGAATCGCTTGTGACGGCCCCGCGCCCGGCGTAGACTGAGCTTTTGTTGTGCGAGGGATCGGCCATGTTAGCGCCAGACGACATTGACAAACTCATGCCCGCCGAGAGCACCCGTTGTCGCAGCCCGACCCCGACCCAATCCGTTTCGAGCGATGAGTTCCTGCCGGCCGCGCAAAGCCCGAGGCAGCGCGAATTTCAGGCCCCTGTGATGCAGCTTGGCAGCGAACTCGCGCGCAAGGCCGGCACGCAGCGCATGTTCTCGCACGCCATCTTCATGCCCGGCATGCCGGGCTGGCTCGACAGGGTGGAGTACGACCTGTACGGCGAAGGGCGCACCCATCTGCGCTACGGTTATGTGCAAGCGCATCATGCTTGAGCAGCGGCTGCGCCGGCGGCTTGTGGCAGCCTTCGCCATCGGCTGCATCTGCGCGCCAATGGGTAGGGCAGCGGCGGCCGAACCGGCGCTGGTACTGCCCGATAACGTCCAGGTGCAGCGCACGGGTGACCACTTCACGGTAGACCTCACTGTGCTGGTGCCGGTCGCATTGCCGGTGGCCTGGGCGGTGCTGACGGACTTCGCGCACATGGTGGATTTCGTGCCCAACCTGACCAGCAGCCAGGTACTCGAGCAGGGTGAAAAGTTGATCAAGGTGCAGCAAAAGGGTGTCGCGCGGTTCGGCATCTTTTCCAGCAGCTTCGAATCCATCCGCGAAATCCGTTTGAATGCGCCGCACGAGATTCGCGCCCACAACGTGGGCGGCACGGTCCAGCAGATGGACAGCGTGATGCAGTTAGAGGCCCACGGGAATGAAACCCGACTTCACTACCACGCCGAAGTGGCGCCGGGCATGTGGTTTCCTCCCATGGTCGGGCCGGCCCTGGTGCGCCACGAAACCGCCGAGCAGTTGTCCGCCGTCGTGCGCGAGATGCTGCGCCGGCAATGAAAAATGGCAGATCACTTACACGACATTGATTTCCGGCAGCGGCCGGTTTGCCAGCACGCGCTGCCACCCCAGTGCCGACAGGTCCAGCGAGCGGTAGCCGCCGAACGTGACCCATTCGGACAAGGCACGCCCGACGGCGGGTGATTGCTGCATGCCATGTCCGCTGAAGCCATTGGCAAACAGCAGGTTGTCGATCTCGGGGTGTGGCCCCAGGATGGCGTTGTGGTCCAGTGTGTTGACGTCGTAGTGCCCGGCCCAGCTGTTTTGCACACGCGCCGCTTCAAACCCGGGCACGCGCGCGGCCAGAATAGGCCAGAGGGTGTCATCGAACAGGGTGTGTTGCACCTCAAAATCAAAACACTCGGAATCGTTGGCCTCATCGGGTGAAATACCACCGATGAATCCGGCGCCTTCGGGCCGGAAGTAGGCCCCGCTGGGGTCCACCACCAAGGGGCAGTTGTCCACCTTGGCTGGCGTGGTGAAGTAGAAGACACACCGCTTGCGTGACTCCACCGGCAGCACGATGTCGGCGGTCCGCGCCAGGGCCGTGGCGCCCGTGCCGGCGGTGTTGATCACGATACCGCAGCCCACGCGGCTGCCGTCACTCAGGGTCGCACCCGAAATTCTGCGCCCCTCGCGCTGCAAGCCCGTCACGCGTGCTTCGGTGTAGCGAGCCCCCAAGGAGATGGCCTTGCGCCGGAACCCGCGCATGAGCCCGTAGGCATCGAGCCAACCCTCTCCACTTAAGCCCAGCGCGCCGGCGGACAGGTCGTCCACCTGCATCCACGGGAACCGTTGACGCAACTGCGCGGGCGTGATCAAGGCCACGTCGGCACCGAGTGCAGTTTGAGTATGGTGGTTGGACCGCAAGATGTCCTGGCCTGCCTCCGTGGCCAGAAACAGGTAACCGCCTTCGCGAAAACCGACGTCCGGCACCTCACCGTCCACGGCCAGATACGCGCCGATATTCTGGATGAACTGTGTGCCGAACTGGGATATCCGGATGTTCTCGGGCGTAGAGAACTGGTGCCGTATGGAAGCCGCCGAACGGGCTGTGGCGCAAAATTTGTAGCTGCTGTCCTGCTCGACCACCAGGATGCTGCCCTTGAAGCCCGGCTGGGCCGCCAGGAAATAGGCTGCTGCACTGCCCATCGCCGCGCCACCGACGATGAGAACATCGACTGTTTGCATGTTTGGAAAACGTCCGGACAATAGGGGAAGAGAGAGCGACACGGTTCGTCCGGGCAGCGCGTTGTTGTGCCGGACGCAGATGGGTACCCCATGATTCTGATTGATAAATCCGCAGTGGCCAGCCGCTGCAACTATCCCGCCCTGATGGATGCGTTGGCCGCAGGGCTGCAATCCGCCATCGAGTCGCCGCAGCGCAGCAGTTTTGCGCCCAACCACGATGACAGCGCCGTCTTGGTCATGCCGGCATGGAAGCCTGGCGGCATCATGGGGGTGAAGCTGGTGTCCATCTGGCCGGGCAACAGCGCGCAGGGGAAACCGGCAGTGTCGGGCGTCTACGTGGTCATCTCTTGCGAAGACGGCACCCCGATGGCCGTCATCGATGGCACCGAGCTCACCCTGCGCCGCACTGCGGCCGCTGCAGCGCTGGGCGCCAAGCGGCTGGCGCGAGAAGGCAGCAGCACACTGGCAGTATTGGGCACCGGGGCATTGAGCGTGCCGCTGGTACAGGCGCACTGTGCGGCGCTGCAGATCCGGAGCACGACCGTCTGGGGGCGTAACCCGCTCAAGGCGAAATCGGTCGTCGAAGCATTGGCTGCGCTGGGCATCCCGGCGCGCGCCAGCGACGATCTGCAGGCCACTCTGGCGCAAGCGGACGTGGTGGCTGCAGCCACCACATCGACAGTGCCCTTCATTCGGGCGGACTGGGTCCGCCCCGGAACCCATCTTGGCCTGGTGGGTGCGTTCACCCCCTCCATGGCGGAGGCCGAGCCAGAACTGCTGCCCCGGTGTCAGCTCTTTGCCGACACGCGCGAGGGTGTGTTGCAAAAAGGCGGAGAGGTTTACCAGGCCCTTCACAGCGGGCTGATTCGTACCACCGACCTACGTGCCGAACTGTCCGAGTTGGTGGCACAAGCGCACCGCATCTGGCGCGAAGGCGAAAACGCCATCACGGTCTTCAAGTCAGTGGGTTTCGCCGCGCTGGATTTGATTGCGGCGGAACTGGTGCTTGCCGGTGCCACATTTGAGGGGCCGGGATTCCCGCCAGACGTGATGGTCCACGGTCGATAGAGACGGAATCTGACACTCTTGCGGGGACGATGTCACCGGCCGGAACATCCGCATGAACGGCGGGATCACGTGGCAAATCTGACCAAGTCAATCCGACAGCCCTTGAGCCTACACGCCGGGCCGAATGATCCACGCAGCCACCAGGGCCAGGATCAGGAGTGTGCGCAGGATGGTCATAGAAGCCGCGTTGAGCGTGTGTTTGCCGAAATTCCGAAGAATCATTGGTTTTCGGCGGCCTGGGTCCATTCGGCGTCGGTACCGACAGCCGGACCCCTGGGTGCCGTGCCGCCGGTGTGTCGATCCTCGAAATCAGCGCAGGCGCCCGGACACCCATGCGCACAGGTCGCCGATGACACGTTCGCGGTCGGCCGCCCGTTCATTGAAGATCTCGTGGTACAGGCCGTCGTACGCCTTGAGCGTCTTGTCGGTCGAGCCCGCTCGCTCGACAACCAGCCGGCTTCCGGCGGGGCCCGCCAATTTGTCGGCGCCGCCGTGCAAGGCAAGCAAGGGCAGACGCAGGCTCGGCAGGCGCGGCGGCAAGGCCTCGGCGAAGCGGACCATTTCGCCAATGGTGCGCGCGGGCACCTTGCCGTGGAAATTCAACGGGTCGGCCACATAGGCCGCCACGGCTTGCGGATCGCGACTGACCAGCGACGGATCGACCGCCAGCATGCCCAGGCGCGGGGCGAGCACCGACAGCAGCTTGCCCAGCCAGCGCGCCAGTGGTGGCGCGCCTTCCAGGTCCACCGCCGGCCCCGACAGGATCAGGCCGGCGAGCGGCTCGGGTCGCCCCAGCGCGCTGCCCAGTGCAATCGCGCCCCCCATGCTGTGACCCAGCAGGAACAGCGGCTGGGATGGCGCCGCCTGCCGCACGCGGTCGATGAACTGGTCGAGGTCGGCCACGATATGGGTCCAGCGATCGACGAAAGCGCGCGGCCCGCCGGAGCGGCCATGCCCCCGGTGGTCGAGCGCATGGACCGCGCAACCCAGCGCTCCGAGTGCCTGCGCCACGTGGGCGTAGCGGCCCCCGTGCTCGCCCAGGCCGTGGGCGATGACGACCGACGCGCGCGCTTGCCGCGGCGACCATGACCGGGTGTGGATGGCGACGGCTTCGCAGCCGGAAAATTGCCCTTCGGTGTGTTCCATGTCAGCGGCCTCGCTTTCGTCGGGTGGGTGGGTGGGCCAGGGCCAACAATTCCTGCAGGCCCGAGCGCAGGCTCTCGGTCATCAGTTCGGGGTCGATCACGGCGGCTGGATCGCTGTTGACGCCGATGCAGCAGCGGCCGTCGTGCGAGGCCATCGTGATCATCATGGCGCAACCGGGCAAGGGCCCGAACGGCCAGCTCTGCGTGATGCGCGCTCCGCTCAGCATCGCCGGTCCGGCCAGGCCGGGCACGTTGCTGACCTGCGCGTCGAGCGAGGAGGTGATCCCGACCGCCAGCCGTGCAGCGGCCGCCGCGGGTAGCCGGGCCATCACGGGCATCAGACGCACCATGATGTCCAGGGCGGCTTCGGCGCGCATCGTACGCAGGAATTGCTGCACGTCGCGCACCCGCAGGATCGGGTCGTTCTCGCCCACTGGCGCAGCGTAACGCAAGGCCGTGAAGCGGTTGCCGCCTGCCGGGTCACCGGCCTTGCGCACGCTGACCGGAAAACCGATCGGCAGGTGCGCAACCGGCACGCCCATGACCTCGTGGTAACGCCGCCAGCCGCCCATCAGGCCGGCCAGCAACACGTCGTTGATCGTTCCTTCGCAGGCATGCGCCGCAGCCTTGAAGTCGTCCAGCGCGAACTCGATCACGTCGAAGCGCATCGACGCGCTGCGCCGCCGCAGGATCGGCGAACCCGCCACCGAGCGAACTGCCAGCAACCGGGTCGCCGAAGCCGCATAGTCCAGCGCCTGCTGCGCCGCCTGCGCGCCACGCTGCCACAGGCTGGCGGCGCCAGGTAAACCCGCTGCGGTGTCGGACAGGGACTCGCGGGGCCGTCGGCGCGTTGTTCGCACAAGTGGCTTCGGCGACGCTGGCGCCGCCAGCAGCGGCCCCTTCACACTGAGCAACTGGTCCATCAGTTGCACGATGCCCAGGCCGTCGGAAATCGCATGGTGGAGCTTGAGCACATAAGCGGCGCGCCCACCTTCGAGCCCTTCGACCAGGGTGCCCTGCCAGGGCGGGCGCGCCTTGTCCAGCGGCGTCATGGCCAGCGACTGCGCCAGGTCAAGCAACTGGCGCTCGCTGCCCGGCGCGGGCAATTGCACGCGCCGCAGGTGGTAGCCCAGATCGAAATCGTCATCGCGCGCCCAGTGTGGGCTGCTGCTGCCCAGCCCCGGATCGACAACGTGCTGCCCGAAGCGTGGCACGGCCTCCACCAGCCACTGGTGGTCGCGGCGAAAGCGATTCCACTCGGGTGCATGGTCAAACACCAGCACGTCGGTCATGGTGGAACGCAGCCGCGGGTTCACCTCGGTGCGCCACAACAGCGCTTCGGTAGCCCCCATC
>JAYVRP010000355.1:0-6625 GCA_043776215.1 Rhodoferax sp.
GAGCCCACCGGTCATCGAGTTGCGGGTGGTGTCGTTGCCACCCACGATCAGCAACATCAGGTTGCCCAGGAACTCGCGCGGTGACATGGTGCGCGTGGCTGGAGAATGGGCAAGCATCGAGATCAGGTCGGTTTTGGGGGACGCATTGACACGTTCATTCCACAGCCTCGTGAAATACGCCAGGCACTTGCCCAATTCGGACCAGCGTTCTTCCTCCGACTTGATGATGTGCTCCGGTCCGGATTGGGCGGTGGCAATGTCCGACCACCAGGTCAGCAGCTTGCGGTCTTCAAACGGAAAGTCAAACAGCGTCGCCAGCATCTGCGTGGTGAGCTCGATCGACACCCGGTCCACCAAGTTGAATGTCTCATTGCGCGGCAGGCCGTCCAGCACCCGCACGGTGCGTTCGCGGATGGTGGCCTCCATCGACGCCAGGTTGCCGGGTGCCACGATGGGGCTCACCGTCTTGCGTTGCTCGTCGTGTTTGGGCGGGTCCATCGCGATGAACATCTGGAAGCGGTCTTCCATCGGCGCGTCGAAGATGCCAATGCCGCCGTGGGACCAGTCGGAGGAGTAGATGCCGTGGTGGGTGTCCACATGCATGATGTCCTGGTACCTGGTGACCGACCAGTAGGGGCCATAGAACTGGTTGCTGTGGAAATGCACCGGGTCTTCGCGGCGCAGACGCTCAAAATAGTGGCCGATGCTGTCCACCTGGAACAGGCGTGGCTTGGTCACGTCGATTTGGTCCAGCGGCATGGCAAAGGCTTCAGAGCGGGCCTGATCAGAGGCGGCGGTGGAGGAGTGGGGCATGGTGTTGTGGCAAATGGCGATGGGCGGGAGGTTTCATTATGGTGGCTTGAAGACCCTCTCGGCGGCGGCCCTTGGCCTGACCGGCTTGGTACAGTTCACCATGCACCTGCATGACCACCTTCTGGCTGTACCGCGGCCCCCACGAGCCGCCATCGTGGCATGAAGGACAACGCGACCACTGGCATGCTGATGGTTTTGCTGGCCGCAATGTTGTGGGGCACCACCGGTACCGCGCAAACCCTGGCGCCCGCAGGCTTGCCCGCACACTGGGTTGGCGCGTTGCGCCTGCTTTTTTCCAGTGTTTTTTTTGTGGTCTACGTTCTGACAGATCGGCGGCAGGGCGCCCTGCGGCACCTGTTCGCCCACGTGCCCTGGCGTTGGGTGCTGGTCGCTGGTGCCGCCATGGCCGCCTATAACCTGACGTTTTTTGCAGGCGTCAAGGCCAGCAGCGTGGCGGTTGGAACGACCATTGCGCTGGGCAGTGGCCCGATATGGGCCGGCGCCTTGCAGATCATGGTCACGCGGCGCTCCCCGCCGGGCCCGTGGTGGCTGGGCACCATGCTGGCGGTGGCCGGGGGCAGCCTGATGGTGCTGGGCAGTGCGCAGCAGTTGCACATCACGCCCTGGGGTGTGGGCCTGTGTCTGGTGTCCGGTTTGTCGTATGCGGTTTATGCGCTGGTCACCAAACGCATGGTCAGCGATACCCCTGCCGCGATCGTGACCTTGTGCATCTTTTCGTGTGCTGCGGCGTTGGCGCTGCCGCTTGCCTTTGCGGCATCCGGCATGCCGGATACCAGCTGGCAGGGCTGGGCGGTCGTGGCCTACCTGGGCGTGGCGGCGACCGGCGTGGCCTATCTGTTTTTCACCCACGCACTGAAGCGCGTCTCGGGCACGACAGCGGTGTCGCTGTGCCTGGCCGAGCCCTTGACGGCTTTTGTGCTGGCCATCCTGTTCATCGGAGAGCGCCCCCCTGTCGCTGCGTTTGCCGGTTTGGCCCTCGTGATGCTGGGGCTCGCCATGGTGGTGCGTGCGGAGTTGCGGCTGGCTTCCCGCTGACGCGCGCGGCCATCCTACACTCGGGTTTTGCCCAGACACCCCTGTCAAGGAGCCGCCATGGCCAGCCCGGTTGAAAAACTGATTCGCCGCACCGTCGCCAACGGGGCCATGAAAGTGGCCGCCTTCCAGCGCGAGCGCCTGCCGCCGCCAGACCAGCCGCATCCTTTCCTGAGTGGCATTCACCAGCCCATGGACAAAGAGGTGACTCTGGAGCATCTCGCCGTGCAGGGCGTGCTTCCACCGGACCTTGACGGGCGTTACCTGCGCATTGGTCCGAACCCCGCGTCAGCGCCCAACCCGGCGGCCTACCACTGGTTTGTCGGTGACGGCATGGTGCATGGCGTGCGCCTGAAGGGTGGGCAGGCGCTGTGGTACCGCAACCGCTGGATACGTTCGCGCGCGGTCAGTGCCGCGCTGCACGAGGCACCCGCCCCTGGCCCGCGCAATGGCAGCAGCGACACCGTCAACACGAATGTGCTGGCCCACGCAGGCAAGACCTGGGCACTGGTGGAGGCGGGCGGTTTCCCGGTTGAGATCGACGCCAACCTCGGCACCGTGGCGCACAATCCGTTCGAGGGTTCGCTGCAGGGGTCTTTCAGCGCGCATCCGCACCTCGACCCGGACACCGGCGAACTGCATGCGATCTGTTACGAGGGGCGCGACCAGACGACGATCCGTCACGTGGTGGTGGGGCGTGATGGCCGGGTACGGCGACAAGAGCCCATCACCGTGGCCCATGGCCCCAGCATCCATGACTGCATGATCACGCCGCGTTATGTGCTGGTGTTCGATCTGCCGGTCACGTTCTCGATGAAGACGCTGTTGGCCGGGCATCCGTTTCCGTATGCATGGAACCCGGCACACCGCGCACGTGTGGGTTTGCTGCCGCGCGAAGGACGGGGAAGCGACATCGTCTGGTGTGACGTCGCGCCCTGTTACGTTTTTCACCCGTGCAACGCGTTCGAGACCAGCGACGGAAAGGTCATTGTGGATGTGGCGGCACATGCCACGATGTTTGCCGAGAGCACGCAGGGCCCCGACTCGCGGCAGGCGGCGTTCGAGCGCTGGACGATCGACCCGGTGGCCCGCAAAGTCGAGCGGCAGGTGCTCGATCCCGCGCCACAGGAATTCCCGCGTTGTGATGAACGCCGCATCGGCAAGCCGTACCGCTACGCCTATACACTGCCCCTGGCCCCTGAGGGGGTGGCGTTGGGCGCCGAAAACTTCCTCATCAAACACGACCTGGAGGCCGGTACGCGCGAGACGCATGCGTTCGGGCCGCAGCGCTTCCCTGGCGAGTTCGTCTTCGTGCCGCGGCACCAGGGTGCGGCAGAGGACGAAGGCTGGCTGATGGGGTATGTTGTCGACATGGCCCACCAGACGACCGACCTGGTGATTCTGGATGCGCAGCACTTCAGCGGCCCACCGCAAGCCAGTGTTCGTATTCCACACCGGATTCCATCCGGCTTTCACGGCAACTGGGTGCCCACCGCCTGAGCAACAGGGTTCCAGCTTGCAGACGATGACAAACAACAGTACCAGTGCCAGTACCAGCACCATTGCCACCTTGCCCGCCATGGTGCGCCCCTACATCGAGGCCCGACTGCCGACGTGGCTGGAGCCGCGCTGGTTCAGCAACAAGGATGAAGCATTCGCAATGGCGCCAGGGGCACAGATCGGCTGGTTTGACATGTATAACAAACCCGCCATGGCGGCCGTGATCGTCCATGCCACCGACATGCAATGGCTCAACTCGCTGATCGCCGGCATGGACGGGCTGCCGCTGCAGCACCTGCGTGAGAGCCAGGTGGTGGTGACCAATGGCGCGGGCATCAACGCCATCACGATCGCCGAGTATGTCGTGATGGGCATGCTCACCATCGCCAAAGGATACCGGGACGTCGTGCGCGCCCAGGACCGGCATGAATGACTGAAGGAGTCTCCGGGGCGCGTCGAGCTTTTCGGCAGCCGGGCCCTGCTGCTGGGGTATGGTGCCATCGGACGGCTGGTGGAGGAGCGGCTGCGTGCCTTCCAGGTCGACGTGACGGTGGTGCGACGGCGGCCCGACCCGACCGGGCGCACCCTGGGCCCGGACCAGTGGCGTACACGCCTGGGCGATTTCGACTGGGTGATCCTGGCGGTGCCGGCTACACCGCAGACGGAGCGCATGGTCGGCGCCGAGGAGCTTGCGGCCATGAAACCTGGCGCCGTGCTGGTGAATGTGGCACGCGGCAGCGTCGTGGATCAGGAGGCCGTGGTGGCTGCCTTGCGCGACAAGCGGATGGGCGGCGCATTCCTGGATGTCACCGACCCCGAGCCGCTGCCGGCGGAGCATGTGTTGTGGAGCCTGGACAACGCGCACATCACGATGCACCTGTCGGGTCGCGCGCAGACCCGGATGTTCGAGCGTGCGGGCCAGCGCTTCCTGGACAACCTGGCCCGATTCCACGCTGGTGAGGCGTTGATGCACCGGGTAGACCTGGCCTTGGGTTATTGAGCGCCGTGTGTTAGCGCTTGCCGGGGCCCTGTCGTGGGCGCCTCGCTGCGAGCGGATGCTCCTGCGATGCCGCCAGTCTTCAACACCGCACTATGTGATTGCGAAAAACCGCATCACCACGGTGTCAGGGTAGCGCGCGCCGGTGCCCACGAACATGCGTTCGGTGATCCAGTGCAGACTGGCCGAGGCTGTCTCGAAGCGCGGCGCACACCTGAAATAGATGTGTGCCGGGTCCACCGGCTCACCACGCACCAGCCGTGCGATCGACTCCGGAGGCCCGGTACGGATGGCATGATTTTGCACAAACACGAGCTCGCCCGCGTCGGTTTCCAGGCAATACCGCGCGTCGAGCTCGGCCAGGTGGTCGTTCACGATGAGCTGGAAATCGGCTCCGCCTGGCAATACGCGGGCTGTCCAGCCGTCTCCGGTGGCGCTGCCGCCCAGGATGGGAATCACGCGGCGCCGGCCATGGGCAGTCTGGCCCACTTCCTGGGGAGGGCCCACCTGCACCGACAAGTCGGCAAAGTGAACCAGGTTGGGTGTCGGAAGCTGGTTCATGGGCATGGGGAGATCGCCAGTGGGCACCCTTGTCCACTTTGGCGTGTGGGGGTCCGGCGGGCTCAATCGCGCACTGGCGACGGGACACGCCCCGCGCCCTGGCGCTCGATCATCCAGCCCGGGTACTCGGGTGGCAGGGCGCTGGCCGCGTCAATGGCGGCCAGGTCGTCGGCACCGAGAACCAGAGCGCTGGCGCCCAGGTTGTCTTCCAGCTGTGCGGGTGTCTTGGCGCCCACGATCACGGTGCTGACCTCGCGCTGGGCCAGCAACCAGGCCAGCGCCACCCGCGCGACGGACACTTGGTGCCGCTGGGCAATCGGACGCATCACGTCGATGCAACGGAACGCGCGCGGCTTGTCGACCACCGGAAAGTCGAAGGTCGCCCTGCGCGCGCCTTCCGGGCCGCTGCCGTCGGCACTGAACTTGCCACTGAGCAACCCGCCGGCGAGCGGGCTCCAGACCATCAGGCCGAGTTGCTGGTCAGCCAGCAGCGGTATCACCTCGCGTTCCAGGTCGCGGCTGGCCACGGTGTAGTAAGCCTGCACACTCTCGAAGCGGGCCCAGCCACGCCGGTCGGAGATGGCCAGGCCTTTCATGATGTGCCAGGCCGCCATGTTGCACAGCCCGATGTAACGCACCTTGCCGGAGCGCACCAGGTCGTTGAGCGTGCCCAACACCTCGTCCAGCGGCGTGAGCGGGTCGAAGCCATGCAACTGGTACAGGTTGATGTGGTCGAGTTGCAGCCGCTGGAGGCTCGCGTCCACGGCAGCCATCAGGTGCGCGCGTGATTGCCCGCGCGCATTGACCGCCTTTTCCTTCATGGCTCCGTTGGCCTTGGTGGCAATCACCAGTTCGTCGCGCGGCAACCCGAGTTGCCGGATGGCGTTGCCCGTCATGGTCTCGGACACTCCCGTGGCATACACGTTGGCGGTATCGATGAAGTTGATGCCCGCGTCAAAAGACTGTTTCACCAACGCGGTGGCCGCACCCTGGTCGAGGCCGCCGATGGATTTCCAGATGCCATCGGCGCCGCCGAAGGTCATGGTGCCGAGGCACAACTCGGAAACGTGCAGCCCGGTGCGGCCGAGAAGTCGATAACGCATGGTGATCCCCGCGAAGTAAAGGGAAAGAGGCTAACAGCTTATGCGGGCCGACGCATCCGGAACAACTGCTCCGGCCCGACGCTGAAGTAGTCGGCCGGGCCACCACCGCGCATCACCGGATGGGCCTGCCCAGTGGCGTAGATGCCGTCCACCAGCAGCGCCGGATCAATATGCACGCCGACCACCTCGCCCAACACCAGCCAGGTCGGGACCGGCACACCATCAACCCCCTGCAACTGGAGGATCTGTGTGCTGCGGCACTCGAACGCAACGGGGCTGCTCTGCACTCGCGGCGCCGCGACCACCTGGCCCGGCACGGGTGTCAGCCCGGCGAGTTCAAACTCGTTCACCTCCGGTGGCACCGAGGCCGATGTCTGGTTCATGGCTTCCGCGAGCGGGCGGGTCACCAGGTTCCATACAAATTCACCGGTCTCCTGGATATTGCGCACCGAATCCTTGAGGCCGACGCTGGAGAAGCCGATGATCGGTGGCGTGTAGTTGAACGCGTTGAAAAAACTGTAAGGCGCCAGGTTCAGTGCACCTTTGGCGCTGCGGGTGGAGATCCAGCCGATCGGCCGGGGCCCCACGATCGCGTTGA
>JAYVRP010000356.1:0-2053 GCA_043776215.1 Rhodoferax sp.
CCCGCGCACGTGGTCGGGCATCGGGATCATGCGTCGCAGCGTCCGCGGCACTTTGACAATGGCAATCTCGTTGTTGCGGCCAAACGCGTCCACGCCGCCCAGCCGCACCACGAAGTTCAAGGACTTGTTGGCCACCAGCGGGAACGGGTGCGACGGGTCCAGGCTGACCGGGACCAGCAAGGGCCGCACCTCGCGTGCGAAATACTGCCGGACCCAGCGCCGCTGCTCGCGGTTGCGTTCGCCGTGCGGCACGATCCGGATGCCGTGCCGGGCCAGCGCCGGCATCACTTCGTCGTTGAAGATCGTGTATTGCCGGTCCACCAGGGTGTGGGCTGCGCAGGCTATGCGCTGGAAACTCCCGATGGAGTAGGGCCCCTCGCGTTCACCTTCGGTGGATGCCGACAGGTGGGGGGCCGCGCGGATCTCGAAGAACTCGTCGAGGTTGGAGGAGACGATGCACAGGTAGCGCAGTCGCTCCAGTGCGGGAACGTCGGCGCGGTGAGCCCATTCGAGCACGCGCTCATTGAAGGCCAGGATGCTGGTATCGCGATCCAGCAACCGGACCTCGGTGGTTTCAATACTTGCGGAGGGAATTTTCATGGGCTGCCGAAAGGATTTTCCATCACCCGGGATACGTACTGACAAAGAATTGGCTCTCATTGACTTGAGTCTATGCCAGCGTCTTGAAAGTCGGATTCACCACAATCAATTGCATTTCCGCTGGGCATGCGCAAATCCCGAGGCAGCGATCCATACCCCAGCCCCTGCGGGAAACGCCTCCAGATGCCCTGCGCCGCAGGCGGGTCGTCGCGGCCGCGCGAGAATAGCGCCATGAACGTTACTGAAACCATTGACCAGGCGATCACATCGCGCATGTCCTGCCGCGCATTCACGGCGCGGGAAGTTCCTCGCCAGACCGTGCTGGAGATCCTGAATGTTGCCAGCCGCGCGCCGTCCGGAACCAATACCCAACCCTGGCAGGTGTACGTATTGCGCGGCGCGGCGCGGGCCGATCTGGTCGGCCGGGTCTGCGCCGCCCACGACGCCATTTACGCCGATCCCCAACAGGCTGCCCAATACCGGGAGGCATACGACTATTACCCGACTCAATGGGTCAGCCCTTTCATTGACCGGCGACGCGAAAATGGCTGGGGCCTGTATGGCCTGCTCGGCATTGGCAAGGGTGACAAGGACAAGATGCATGCCCAGCACCAGCGCAATTACCATTTCTTCGGCGCCCCGGTGGGGCTGATGTTCACCATCAGCCGCTCGCTCGGCCGCGGCAGCCTGATGGACTACGGCATGTTCCTGCAAAACATCATGGTGGCGGCAAGAGCGCGTGAGCTGCACACCTGCCCGCAGGCTGCGTGGAACGGTTTCGCCAAGATCATCCTGCCGTACATTGGCGCCACGGAGGACGAGATGCTCGTGTGCGGGATGTCGCTGGGCTATGCCGATCCTTCTGACAAGATCAACACCTACCACACGCCGCGTGTCGCTGCCGACGCGTTCACTCACTGGCGCGACTGACAACCCACGCAGCACCGATCGCCGCACCATTGACATACGGAAGGAGACACTCTTGAGCAGTCTGTTGGGCAATCTGCGTCTGGCAGCATTGCCACCCGCCGCCGAGGAACTTCGCGCCCAAGTCAAGGACTTCCTTCGCACGGCGCTGGAGCCGGCGCCGGCCCACGTGCGCGCCCGGTCGTGGATGGGTTTCGATGCGCCCTTCAGCCGCCGATTGGCCGCACGTGGCTGGGTCGGCGTCACGCTGCCGGCGCAGTACGGCGGAGCCAACCTGGATGCGTTTGCGCGTTATGTTCTGGTGGAGGAGTTGCTGGCGGCGGGCGCCCCGGTGTCGGCCCACTGGATTGCCGACCGCCAGAGCGGGCCCTTGATCCTGAAGTTCGGCACCGATACGCAGAAGAATTTTTATTTGCCCCGCATCTGTCGCGGCGAAGCTTTTTTTTGCATCGGCATGAGCGAGCCCAATTCAGGCTCCGACCTGGCCAGTGTGGCCACACGCGCCACGCGCAGCGACGCCGGGTGG
>JAYVRP010000357.1:0-2053 GCA_043776215.1 Rhodoferax sp.
CGCGGCCTCCGCCAGGAAGCCAGCCAGCTTGAGACGCTGCGCCTCGCCCCCCGACAGCGTCGGTACCGGCTGGCCCAGCTTCACGTATTCCAGACCCACGTCCACGATGGGTTGCAGCGCACGGATCACGTCGCGGTCGCCAGCAAAGAGAATGGCCGCTTCACTGACCGTGAGGTTCAGCACGTCGGCCACGTTCAGGCTGACCAATTTGGTGGCGACCGGTGGCGGGCGCTTGAGGAGGGTCGGGTTCGAAATCAATATTCTGGCCGTGGCTGTGGCAGGCCCTGCTGTCGCGCCACTCCCCCGTTCGGCTTGCGCCCGGCCTGTCCTGAGCCCTTCGACAGGCTCAGGGCGAACGGGGATGGGCTCAGGGCGAATGGAAGGAGTATCTACTCGTGCAGGCTTAGCCTCCCCGCTTTTGGGCTGAGGCTCCCCGCTTTTGGGGTTGGCCTCCCCCCGTTCGTGCCGAGCCTCCCCCCGTTCGGGCTGAGCCTCCCCCCGTTCGGGCTGAGCCTCCCCCCGTTCGGGCTGAGCCTGTCGAAGCCCTTGCTGCCCCGTGTCGATCAACCCATCGACAAGACCGCCCTGCGCTGAGCCGACGGCCTTCACTGGTACCGTTATCGGCACCCGCCGCTCAATCCTCACCTCCAGAATTTCGGGCCGGTAACGCTTGCCATCACAGTCCGGGCAACGCAGATAGACGTCGCTCAGGAACTGCATCTCGACATGCTCGAAGCCCGAGCCGCCGCAGGTGGCGCAACGCCCGTCACCCCCATTGAAACTGAACTTGGCTGCGGTGTAACCGCGCTGGCGGGCTAGGTGGGCATTGGCAAATATCTCGCGGATGGCATCCCAGGCGCCCACATAACTCACCGGGTTGGAGCGCGCCGTCTTGCCGATCGGCGACTGGTCCACGAACACTACATCCGACAGCAATTCCGCACCCAGCAGGCGCTCGTGCTGGCCGGGCGAGTCCGTCGACCGGCCAAAGTGCCGCATCAATGCCGGCGCCAGGACATCTTGCACCAGCGTGGACTTGCCCGAGCCACTGACGCCGGTCACGCACACCAGGCACTGCAGCGGGATTTCGACCGACACATTCTTGAGGTTGTGCTCTCGCACACCTTCGAGAACCAGGCGCGGCGTGTTGTCCGCGACCAGGCGCTTGAAACCCATGCCGACCTGCTTGCGCCCACCCAAATAGGCACCGGTCAGTGTGTCGGCCTTTCGCAGGTCCTGCG
Source organism: Rhodoferax sp. (assembly GCA_043776215.1). Lineage (GTDB taxonomy): Bacteria > Pseudomonadota > Gammaproteobacteria > Burkholderiales > Burkholderiaceae_C > CAISIP01. Next base: position 1,242 of record JAYVRP010000357.1, read on the forward strand.
TGGAGCCGTCGAACACAATTTGCCCGCCACGTTCACCCGGCCCCGGCCCCATGTCGATCATGCGGTCGGCGGCCAGCATCACGGCCGGGTCGTGCTCCACCACCACCAGCGTGTTGCCCGCGTCGCGCAGGCGCTGCATCGCTTCAATGATGCGGTGCATGTCGCGCGGATGCAGGCCGATGCTCGGCTCGTCGAGCACGAACAAGGTGTTGACGAGCGAGGTTCCCAAGGCCGTGGTGAGGTTGATACGCTGCACCTCGCCGCCGGACAATGTGCGACTTTGCCGGTCCAGGCTCAGGTAACCGATACCCACGTCGCAAAGGTATTTCAGCCGTGTCGTGATTTCTTCGAACAGAAGCTTCAGGGCCTTGTGGTCGGCGTTACCCTGGGGCACCGATCCAGCCACATGGGACTGCTCTCCCATCAGGTCGAAAAACCTCCGCAGCCGGTCGATCGGCAACAACATCAGGTCGTGCAGGCACAGGCCCGGCAAGGCTTCCAGTTGCGCACGGCTCCAGGCGACACCCTGGGGCAGAAAGCGCTTTTCGGGAAGCATCACGGCGTCTGCATCGGCCTTGCTGCCGATGCGCCAGAGCAGGCTCTCGGTCTTGAGACGTGCGCCCGCACACGTGGGGCAGGGGGTGTAGCTGCGGTACTTCGACAACAACACCCGGATGTGCATCTTGTAGGCTTTGGTCTCCAGATACTCGAAGAAACGCTTCACGCCGAACCAGTGCTGGTTCCATTTGCCGTTCCAATGCGGCGATCCTTGGATGACCCAGTGCTGGTGTTCGGGCTTGAGCTTGTTCCAG
>JAYVRP010000358.1:0-25502 GCA_043776215.1 Rhodoferax sp.
TCGAACAACACCACCGGCCCCACGGGGGCGGCGCGTGCCTGCAACAAAGCCGCATCGATGGCCACACCACCCTGGTTCAGCGCCGCGCGCATGCCCCAGGCGGCCAGCGCCAGTTGCTTCGCCACGTCGTCAGCCAGCGCCTGGTCGTTGTTGGTCACCGCAATGAAAGACATGCCCATCTCCGGCACGTCGGCATAGGGGTAGCCCTCGACCACACTCACCGCGAGCACGCCAGGGCGTTGCCGCTGCTGTGCGGCAATCTGCATCAGGTCGGCCATGGGTTTGTCACTGGTACCCTGATTCAGGATGTTTACCAAGAGCGGCGGGCAGACGATGGCCTGCATCGGGCGGATGTGTCCGCGCACGGTCTGCACGATCAGGCGTGCGCACAGAATAGCTTGCTCAAACGCGTCGATGTGCGGATTGGTTTGGTACACCGTCACCACGTTGCAGGCGTCCACCATCGCCTTTGTCATATTGCCGTGCATGTCCATCGCCATCCCGATAGGCACATTCGGGCCGACCAGCGCGCGCACGCGGCGCACCATCTCACCGTCGGCGTCCAGCCAGGGGATGGACACCGCAGCGCCATGTTGGGGCAGCAGCACGGCGTCCCACGGCCCTTGTTCGTGCAGGGCGGTGATCATGCTGTCCATCAGGTACTCAATGGCCTCGCCGGTGATGGCACCCATGGGTGTGACACGGCCATACACCAGCGGCACCACCTTCACCTCGGGGTCCTCACGCTCGATGGCGAAGAAGCCGGCCAGCGTGGATTGCGAGGTTTCGTATTCGTCGCGAATCCCCTTGCCCTCAAGGATGCCGGCGCGCCGGAATTCTTCCAGGGTGGCAGGGATGACCGAGAAGGTGTTGGACTCGTGCATGAAACCGCCAGTCGCAATTCGGATCATCTCGCGCACTCCACTGAATTGGGAAAGGCTTTCAGTGTAGGCCGGTGAAGCGGCTACAGATCAGTCACCGTGTCATGGTGTGTTTCGTCGCGCGAAACACTGCCTTACTTCGGGCGTTGCGGTCAGGTTCGCAAGTCCGTATGTCTGCATGTTTGCGTCGCAAAACGCCGCAGCAGAAACAGTCATATGGCGTCTGGTGGTGTGTCGCAACTGGCCGCACCGCATATAGCGCGAAAGAAAATTGGAGCCGATGCCCGGCATACTGCCGCTGTGCGTCGCTGGAGCGAACGCAACTGCGCCGGATGATTGCGGGGGCGTGTGTGGTTACTACGACTTTGTCGCCGCGCTCAGCGACCCGAGCCACCCGGAGCACGCGCAAATGACCGAATGGATCGGCCGGCCCTGGGACGTCACGGAGTTCAACCTCGAGCAAGCCAACTCTTGGCTGCGGGGAATCAAGCTCTGAGAGGCGCGATGGCCCGGAACATCGAACGCTGTTCTCACCGACCAGGGAAAGAGCGAGCCGAGCGATAGCCTGTGAAGCCGGTCAAGAGGGTCTCCGTCGTACGCTTACGTTGTTGGCTGCGAAATCGAAACTGGTGACACCGGTGCTACAGGTGGCGCGCCAGCAGCATGGACGTCGTGTGCGACGCGCTGCGTCGGTGAGTCTGCTCGTCGGCAATTGACGAGACCGGGACCTCGCACCCGGGCCACAAGCTGCTCGATCCGTTCGTCGCCAGTGCCTCGGCGGAACTTGCTACTATTGGTACCAATCGCATCGCAGCATGGATCGACCGAGACAGCATGCACCATCCACCCTTGTTCACCTATTCGCAGCCTCTCGTCACCTTGTTTTCTCCAGACACCTTGAAGCATTCTGCATCGGACGCAAGCTGTGACGCCGCCCCCGTTAACCTCTGAGCGCTTGACTGCCGGCGGTTCTATCGATATCGATGCCGCGTGCGTCGCCGACCTGAACGCCGCGTTCCAGGCTGGCAGTTTGTGTTCGGAACAACTGGTTCAAATGTGCCTGGCTCGGATCGAGGCGTACGACCGTCAGGGACCGAATCTCAATGCGATCATCACACTCAACACCTGCGCACTAGAGACCGCACGCGCACTTGATCGCGAGCGCCAGACTAGCGGATCACGGTCACCTTTGCACGGAATTCCAGTCGTGCTTAAAGACAATCTGGATACCTGCGACATGCCGACGACATGCGGGTCGGTATTGCTCGAAGGCTCGATCCCGCCCGATGATGCATTCATTGTGAAGCGCCTACGGGACGCGGGTGCCATCATGCTCGCCAAGGTCAACATGTCGGAGTTCGCTTCTGCCGGAACATTCAGCTCCATCCTCGGGCAGTCGCGCAATCCGCACGACCTGGCCCGCTCACCCGCTGGATCGTCCAATGGCACTGGCGTGGCCATTGCTGCGGCCTACGCGCCGCTCGGGCTGGGAACGGACACCGGGGGGTCGATTCGTGGCCCGGCTGCGGCCAACGGCATCGCGGCGCTCAAACCCACCTTGGGACTGCTCAGCCGCGACGGCCTGATACCGCTCGCGCTCAGCCTGGACACACCCGGACCCATGGCGCGTAATGTCTACGATCTTGCGGTATCGCTGGGAATCATGGCTGGCGTCGATCCCGCCGATCCAGCGACCACGCGTTGCGAAGGCCGTTGTCGAACAGACTACACAAGTGCGTTGGATGCGACATCATTGCGCGGTGCACGCATCGGAGTGGCCCGGGACTTCATGGGGATGGACCCAGACGTCGACTGGGTCGCTGAGGCCGGCTACGACGCCATGGCACGTGCAGGCGCGACGCTCGTCGACATGTATTTCCCAAAATGGCTTATCGAGGCCAAGGACGAGTTGTTCCACGCGCTTCGGATGCCTGAGTTCAAGGGCCAGATCGCCCAATACCTGAGCACGACGGGCCCCGGGTTCCCGAAGACTCTCGGCGAGTTGATAACGCGTGCCAACGGCATCCGGTCTCCCCTTGCCGAGGGAAAAGGCACCAACCCCGGGCGCTGGGCACAGTTCAAGCTGGAGCAGCACAGCGTCACGCTTCAAGATTACCGCTATACCTCCGTGCACGACCACGGGCTGCCGCTGGTGCGTGCTGTCGTCGAGGGGATGTTGACGAGCGACGGCCTCGATGCCATCGTGTACCCCACGGCACCCCGCAGGCCGGTGCTCATCTCCGGTACCTTGCCCAGCCCATCCGGACTGAGCCCGGGCTCGCCGACCAACATTGCCAGTCTGGCAGGATTTCCGGATCTGGTGGTGCCGGCTGGTTTTACTGGGGACCGCCTGCCGGTCGGCATGTCTTTTCTTGGCATGGCGTTCAGCGAGGCCAGGTTGCTGGGACTGGGCTATAGCTTCGAGCAACACACGCGGGCGCGCCGAAGGCCGGTGCACGCGCCCGCGCTGCCGGGAGAGTCGATCCGGCTTCCGTAACACTGCCGGCGGGACCTGCCCTGGCTGTAGTCGGCGCGCGATGGCGTCAGCTTGTCAGCTTGGCGATCGATCCGGGAAGCAGTTCGGCTATTGCTGCGCGCAACCAGCGGTGGCCAGGGTCCAGGTGCATGCGTTCATGCCACAACACCTTGATACTCAGCTTCTTGATCCGGAACGGCAAAGGTACGGCGCGTATGTTGTGCAGATCGCTGAGTGCGAACCGCGCGAAGTTGGGCGCGGACAACAGGTAATCGGTGCTGCGGAGAATCAGCGGCGCGGCGAAAAAATGCGGCAAGCTCAGGGCGACATTGCGCTTGCGCTTACTGCGCGACAAGGCCTGCTCGACCAACCCGGGCCCACGACCGGGCGGCTCCACGACGATATGCGACGCATCCAGGTACTGCGCCATTGTTATTTTTTCCTGAATAAGCGGGTGGTCGGCGCGCAGCATGCAAACGTAAGGGTCCTGAAATAGCGAAATCTGTCGAAACCCCCCTTGCAGGCCCGGAAGATGCCCGATGGCAAAATCGGCCTCCCCGTTCATCAGCGCCTCGCGGTAGGCGTCGATGCGCAAATGCAGCACCTTCAGGCTCAGCCGCGGTGCATTGCGGGTCAGGTGGTTGCTGATGATGGGCAGGTAGATCAACTGACCGATGTCGGACAACAACAGGTTAAAACAACGCGTCGTCGTCGATGGGTCGAAATCATTGCCGCCCTGTATCGATGATCGCATCATCGTCAAAGCCGTCTCGAGCGGCTCGAGCATGGCATGGGCCGAAGGCGTGGGCAACATGCCGGCACTGGTCCGGACGAACAACGGGTCGTTGCACAACTCGCGCAATCGGCCCAGGGAATGGCTCACGCTGGACTGCGTCAGCCCTAGCTCCATCCCCGCCGCAGTGACGCTGCGGTGTTTGGCCACAGCCAGGAGCACACGTATCAAGTTGAGGTCGAAGCGGTCAAAACTCATGAGCGGCAACCATATTGCTTATGTCTCATATCAATTGGACACATGATAGCCCCGAGCGCTAGTATCACGTGGTACTGCTCATGAGATACCACATCACCTTTCGCACGCATACGTCCTGGGTCGGCCATGACACTGACTCGACGGCCGGCTGCCGCGATTTGATGCTATCGGCGCACCAGGTGCCGAGCGCGGCTGCCCGTGGCCCACAGTCCCCGGAGTCAGGTTTGGATCGTCGGCTGTCCGTTGGCGCACGGGGTCTCGTGGGAAGGGGAATCGGGTGACCGCGAATCAGAATGTGCTGGAGTTTCGCAAGTACCGCATGGGCTTCAAGGATGGCGGTCGAGTGCACGACCTGATCGACGACCTGAGCTTTTCGGTGCGCAAGGGCAGCGTGCTCGGAGTCGTCGGCGAGTCGGGTTGTGGCAAGAGCATGACGGCGCTCTCGGTCTTGCGGCTGCTGCCCTCGGCCGCCGTGGTGCGAGGCGGTGAGATCCTGTTCAAAGGAGAGAACCTGCTCGACAGGTCCGAAGCGGCGATGGAGAAGATCCGGGGCCGCGAGATCTCGATGGTGTTCCAGGAACCAATGACATCGCTCAACCCGGTGCATTCGGTCGGCCGCCAGATTGGCGAGGTTTTCCGCATCCACCGCTCCGAGATGGGCGCAGCAGAACGGCGCGTGGCAACCATTGACCTGCTGCGCGAGGTCGGTATCGCCAACCCGGACCAGCGCTGCGACCAGTACGCACACCAACTTTCCGGAGGAATGCGGCAACGCGTCATGATTGCCATGGCCGTCGCTTGCCGCCCACAATTGCTGCTCGCCGATGAACCGACCACCGCTCTCGACGGCACGATTCAGGCACAGGTACTTGCGCTGATGCACGAAATCAAGCAGCAGACCCAGGGCTCGATCATGCTGATCACCCATAACCTAGGTATCGTTGCCGAGACCTGCAGCGAGGTCGTCATCATGTATGCCGGCCGGGTTGTCGAAAGCGGCACGATCACGGACATTTTTGACCGGCCGGCTCATCCGTACACCCGTGGGCTGCTGGCCTCGCTGCCATCACTTGCCGCGGGCGGAGGTGAGCTGTATTCCATACCCGGTTCGGTTCCTTCGGTGGAGAACCTCACCCCCGGTTGCCGCTTCGCGCCGCGCTGCGGCTTGCGACGCGATATCTGTACGCGCGTCGTGCCGCCACTGGCCGAAATTGCGCCCCAACACGCCGTGGCTTGCTGGGTAACCGGTGCAGGAGCGGCAGCATGAGCGCGCTGCTGGAAATTCGCGGATTGAAGAAATACTTCGGCCTCAAGAAGCCGCTGTTCCAGAAGGCGCACAAATACGTCCACGCACTCGACGGCATCGACCTGGATCTTTGCGAAGGTGAAACGCTCAGTGTGGTCGGAGAGTCAGGGTCGGGAAAATCGACACTGGGTCGCACCATCGTGCGGCTGGAAGATCCCACCGCCGGGACCATCAGCTACCAGGGCCAGGACGTCAGCCACGCACGCGGCGCACGCGCGCAGGAACTGCGCCAGAACATCCAGATGGTGTTCCAGGATCCGTACGCCTCCCTGAACCCGCGCCTGACGGTCGGTCATGCACTTGCCGAACCCATGCTCGTGCACCGCAAAACACCGGACCGGCAAGCCGCCAGACACGCCGTAGGGGAATTGCTCCAGCGCGTCGGCCTGCGCCCTGAAATGGCATCGTCGTATCCGTTTGCATTCTCCGGCGGCCAACGCCAGCGCATCGGGATCGCGCGGGCGCTGTCGCTCAGTCCCAAGATATTGATTTGCGATGAAGCCGTATCGGCACTCGACGTTTCGGTGCAGTCGCAGATCCTCAATCTGTTCAATCAGCTCAAGAAGGAGCTGGGCCTGACCTATATGTTCATCACGCACGACCTGTCGGTGGTGCGGCATATTTCCGACCGTGTCATGGTGATGTACCTGGGCCAGGTGGTCGAAATTGCACCCCGTGAAGCTTTCTTCACGCGCCGGCTGCATCCCTATACCAAGGCGCTGATCTCGGCCGCGCCAATCGCCTCTACCGCGCCGCGCGAGGCACGCATCATCTTGCAGGGCGAGATTCCCAACGCCATCGACCCGCCGGCGGGATGCCGATTTCACACCCGTTGCCCGAGTGTGATGAACGCCTGCCGCGGCGTGCAACCCGAACTGCGCGAGGTCGAGTCTCGGCACTATGTGCGGTGCCACCTGTACGGCAACGGCTCCTGAACAGGCAACGCATGTTTCAGTATTTGTTGATGCGAATCCTGAAAGGCGGCCTGACCTTTCTGGCCGCGGTCACAGTGACGTTCCTTATCGTGCGGCTGATGCCCGGTGACCCGACCACGGCGTTCATCAGTGACTCGATGACCCCGCAGGACGTTCAGGCCCTCAATACGCTGCTCGGACTGGACAAATCCCTGTTCGCGCAATACGGGTTATTCCTGCGCAACCTGGCGCACTTTGAACTGGGGCAGTCCTTTTTTTACAAGGAAGCCGTTAGTTCCATTATCGCGCCACGCCTGGCCTGGACCTTGCTGCTGATCGGCACGGCACTGTTCATCACGCTGCTGATCGGCATACCCCTCGGCGTTTACACGGCGAGGCACAAGGGTCAATGGCTGGACCAGTCGGTCAGCACGTTGATCGTGCTGGGCATCTCGGTCTTCATCCCCCTGCTGGCTTTCGTGCTGGTCTACGTTTTCAGCCTGGAACTGGGGCTGACACCCGTCGGCGGCGCATACACACCCGGCATCGACGACTCCGAACGTATAGGCGATGTCATCAGCCACATGGTGCTGCCGACGATCACATTGGTGATTGTCAATCTGGCGCAGATCGTGCTCTATACCCGCAGCAGCATGCTCGATGTACTCAAGGAAGACTACATCCGGACTGCACGCGCCAAGGGGGTGAACGACCGTTCGGTGACATGGGGCCATGCGCTGCGCAATGCCATGATCCCGACCGTCACCGTGACCGGCCTGATGCTGGGCAAAATGGTCGCAGGTGCCGTTTTGACGGAAACCGTTTTTTCCTGGCCTGGCGTGGGGTCAATGATTTATGAGGCCGTGCAAAAGCAGGACTTTCCGCTGCTGCAAGGAGCGTTCATCGTGCTGGCCTTCAGCGTGATCCTGATGACGCTGATGACGGACCTGGTCATTGCATGGCTCGATCCGCGCATCAAACTGCATGGCGGGAGATCGGCATGAGAGAGAAGAGTTTCGTTGAGTCGTTCGCAAAGCACAGGCTGGGCATGACAGGTCTGGCAGGCATCATCATCATCGTCGCGATCGGCATGATCGGGCCGATTTTCGTCAACTACCCGATCGGCTACAACGAGGCAATGCCGCTGGCACAGCCGTCCGCGGAGCACTGGCTCGGCACCGACGGTCTGGGCCTGAATCTCGTCGACGAAATCGTCTGGGGTGCACGCACCTCGCTGTTCATCTCGCTGACGGCGGTCGCCGTAGCGACATGTATTGGTGTGCCGCTCGGCCTCATTTCCGGGTATTTCAGGGGCCAGATGGGCGCGATCATCGACAGCGTGATCGAAATCGCGATGACCATTCCAACGCTGCCGCTGATGATCCTGATTTCAGCGATTTCAGGGCCCAGTATTGGCACGGTGGCGGTTGTGATAGGCGTTTTTTCTTGGCCTACGCTGGCGCGCGTCGTGCGCAACTCCACGCTCAAACTGGCCAGCTTGCCGTATGTCGAAGCCGCTGTGGTGCTCGGCATCCCCAGGCGCACGATCATGTTCAAGCACATTTTGCTCAATGCAGCCGGCCCCGCCTTGGTCGACTTGACCATCATCATGGCGACGGCCGTACTCACGGAAGCCGGACTCAGCTACCTGGGCCTCGGGGACCCCAACGCCTGGTCCTGGGGCGGCATCCTGCAGACGGCATTTCGCGCCGGTCAACATTTCCAGGCGTGGTGGCTGATCGTATTTCCCTCGCTGGCGATCATGTTCTTCGTGGTTTCGTTCAACCTGCTGGGGCTGGGCATCAACGAGACCCTCAATCCGCGACGTGACTGAGGCGTGTCGACCGTTATGTGGGCCGCTAGTGGCCAGGCTGCGGGGATGACCGGGCGCTTGGGGCGAGCAGGCAGCGACGGACGCTTTCGGGCGGATGTTGGTTTTGGTGGGTTCCGACTAACTTTGACAAAGGAGAATTCAATGACGACAAGAAGGACTTTTATGGAGATGGGGCTGGCGGTCACGGCCCTCGCAACCGGGGCGACCGCGCTGGCCCAGCAAAAGCCGGCCACCAAGGGCCCGGTGTTCACTGTTGGTCTGCTCGGCGACCTCCAGACCCTGAACTTCTGGTCGAGCAACGACGTCAACAGTGCGGTACTGCAGGAGTCGGTCATGCCACGTTACGGCTTTATGGATGCCAGCGGCAACGTCAAGTCCCATCTCATCCGGCAGATCGAGGTCAAGGACAACGCGCAGACTTTCATTCTGTACGTCACGCCCGACCTGAAGTGGCACGATGGCGTGCCGTTTACGGCGGACGACGTGGTGTTCACCGGCGAATACCTGGTCAAGCACAAATTGTTCCAGAACACGCGATTCAGCAATGTCGCGTCGGTGCGCAAGATCGACTCCATGACCGTCGAATACAAACTCAAGGCGCCGCAAGTCGGCTTTGCCGATGTGATGATGTTCTGGGTCGCACCCATGCCTAAACACCGGTGGGAAAAGGTCACCGAGCCGATGACCCTGAGTGACGACGCCGGCGGCGTGGTGGGTCTGGGCCCGTTCAAGCTTACCGAATGGAAGAAAGGCCAGCACTACATCGTGGACCGCAATCCGGACTGGCCCGCGAGCCTCGGGATACCCATGATCGGTCGTATCGTCTACCGCATTTACAAAGACGACAACTCGCTGGTACTTGCGCTGCGCACCGGGGAAATCGACACCACCAGCCGGCAGTTCCTGCCTTCGATGGCGGCGCAGTTCCGCAACAACAAGGCTTTCCGGATCTTCGAACCGCCGTCACCGGGTTACTCCTACATCGGTTTTAACGGCAAGAAGAGCGAATTTGCCGCTGACCTTTCAGTGCGCAAGGCCATTGCACACTGTATCGACCGGCCCAAGATCATCAAACTGGCGCTTGAAGGTAACGGTGTGCCGATGTCTGGATCGGTGTCGCCGATCTACAAGGACTTCGTCAAGTCGAAGATCGAGTACCCTGCCTTCAGCATCGACGCGGCCAAGAAGTTGCTTAAGGACGCCGGTTATGCGGACAGTGACGGGGACGGCATCGTGGAGAAGAACGGCAAGAAGCTGTCCATGAAGATGATGTACGAGGGCTCGCGCAACGACTACGACAAGTCGGTTCGTATCATCAAGGAAGATGCACGCAAGGCTGGCATCGATCTGGTTCTTGAGCCGATCGACCGGCAGGTCTACATGGACCGGCAGTCAAAGACCAAAGAGTACGAAATGCTGTTTGTCCAGTGGGGCGCAATCGTCGTCATCTACGACTCCTTCTACAACCTGTACGGAAAAGAAGCATTCCTCAACTACTCCGGTTTCCAGGACGCGGACCTGGAGAAATGGGCCAAGGACGCCAAGGAGTCGGCGACCGTTGCGGAGAGCATCAAGCCGATGGACGAGGCGCAGAAGGTCGTCGTCAACCAGATCCCGACATTGGCGGTGTACGTACCCAACCTGATCTTTGTCGCCAATACCAAGTTCGACGGTTACCTGCCGTATCCGTCTTCCAACAACGGGGCTATCAGCATGACCTCGTTGATCAATCTCAAACCCAAAAAGTAAGGACACACCATGGGACTGAAAAAGGCATACAACGGCTACAAGGCCTACGACTACCTCACGCCGGGCGAGGACTACATGGATTTCGCCCTGACTCCCAAGGACCGCATCCCGGAGTGGCTCGTACCGCTGAGCCCTGAGCAGGAGAAGCGTTCGCTGCGCCTGGTGGAAGAGAAAATCATGGTCTCGATGCATGAGCACCCGGTCTACAACCCGCTCGACCTCAACCAGTACGGCCTTCAACGGCAGCGCGGCCGCTCATTCTGCGCGTATGAGGGGCTGGCCGAGTCCTACCTGGATGTCACCTTCGACAACCTGATGAACGGCTCATGTTGCATCACATCGCACAATGGCTGGAAGTGGACAGACATCGTGCACGACCTCGGCATGCGCTTGTGCGACGTCGCACACCAGGATTTCCTGGTGCATGTTCGCACGGTCGACGAGATCGAGCAGGCGCGCGCGAATGGCAAGATTGCATGGGTGGCATGTATTGAGGGCGCCATGCCGATCGAGAACGAGGTCGATCGCATAGACATCATGTATGGCTTGGGCGTGCGTTTGCTGGGGCTTACCTATTCCGAATCCAATGCGCTGGGTTCCGGGCTGAAGGAAACGCGCGATGGCGGACTGACCGCTTTCGGACGCCGCGCGGTGCAGCGCATGAACAAGGTGGGCATGTTGATCGACGTATCGCATGGCAGTACCTTGACGGCGATAGATGCAGCCGAAGTATCGTCCGTGCCGATCTGCATGTCACACACAGGTGCGCGGACCTTGTGGAATTCCAAGCGACTGGCCACCGATGACGCCATCAAGGCCATCGCTGCAACCGGCGGCGTAGTGGGCATAGAAGCCGCACCCCACACAACCATCACCTACAACAGGCGAACCCACGACATCGACTCGGTGATGGAGCACTTCGAGTATGTCGCCAACCTGATTGGCATCGACCATGTCTGTTTCGGAACCGACACCAACTGGGGCGACCATGTTGGACTGCATAAACAGTTCTCAAAGTTCCTGTCCAACAGCGAGACGCGCAATACCGAGGAGTTCCCGAGAGTCTCCCATGTCAAGGGGATCGAGAATCCGCGCGAAAGCTCCAAGAACCTGCTGCGCTGGTTGGTGGCCCACGGATACAGCGACGACGACATCGGCAAGGTGCTGGGCGGTAACGTGATGCGTGTGTTGCGCGCAGTCTGGAAGTAGCACTTGGCGACTCGACCGGAACCGGTGCGCCGGCGTTTGAGTCGTAAGTGAAGACCTATTGGGTTCGCATTTCCATCCACACCAAATCTACCCAGGAGTACCGAATGTCCCGACAACTAGCGATCGAACGCGCCAACCAGCATTTCGACAGCGGCGAATTCATGCAGGATCTGGCGCGTCGTGTCGCCATCAAGACCGAGAGCCAGATTCCGGAATCCCATCCATTCCTGCGAACCTATCTCACCGACGAAATTGGACCAGTGCTCCAATCCATGGGGTACCACCTGCACCTGATCGACAACCCTGCGGGAGTGGCTGCGCCTTTTCTGGTCGCAAGGCGCATCGAAGACCCCGCGTTGCCCACCGTCCTTACCTACGGCCACGGCGACGTGATCCGGGGCCTCGATCCGCAATGGAAGGAGGGGCTGAGTCCCTGGAAGCTCACCCAGGTCGGCAATCGCTACTACGGCCGCGGCACCGCCGACAACAAGGGGCAACATTCCATCAATATCGCCGCCCTTCGGGTCGTGCTGCAGACCCGCGGTCGACTGGGATTCAATTCGATCTTCATGATCGACACGGGCGAGGAGATCGGCTCACCCGGCCTGCACGAGTTTGCGCGGCAGCACCGGGACTTGCTGCAGTCCGATCTGCTGATCGGGTCGGATGGGCCGCGGCTCGCACCACAGATGCCCACCATCTTCATGGGAACACGCGGCGCGCTCAACTTTGATCTGTCGGTGGCTTTGCGCGAAGGTGGCCACCATTCCGGCAACTGGGGTGGCTTGCTAGCCAACCCAGGTGTGGTGTTGTGCCACGCCATCGCATCCATCATCGACGCCAAGGGACATGTGTTGGCGCGCGAGATTCTGCCCGACCATATTCCGGATTCGGTACGACGTGCCTTGAAAGATATCGTGGTCGACCCGGGCCCGGACGGCCCCGAGATCGACACCTGGTGGGGCGAACGCGGGCTGACCGAACCCGAGAAGGTGTTTGCCTGGAACACCTTTGAAGTGCTCGCCATGAGCACCGGCAACCCGGAGCGCCCAGTCAATGCCGTGCCGCCACGCGCCAAGGCGCATTGCCAGATTCGCTTCACGGTCGACAAGGACCCCTTGACCTTCCTGCCCGCGCTGCAGAGGTTCCTCGACGCCAATGGCTTCGATGCGGTCAAGGTCAGCGGGCCGAGCCACGAGATCATGAACGCGACCCGGCTCGATCCCGACCATTCCGCCGTGCAGTGGGCAGTGGCCTCGCTCACCGAAACGCTGGGTCGCAAACCGGCGGTCGTGCCCAACCTGGGTGGCTCACTGCCCAACGACGTATTCACCGACATCATCGGCGTGCCAACAATCTGGGTGCCGCACTCCTATGCCAGTTGCTCCCAACACGCACCCAACGAGCATGTGCTGGACTTCATCATCCGCGAAGGGCTGCAGATGATGACCGGTCTGTTCTGGGACATGGGCGAGAAGCCGCCGAGGTTCCAATGACTGATAGCAAACTAGTCAATTTGGACCACCACGTTGCCGATCACCGTGCGTTGCTCCACGGCTTCGTGGGCGCGGGCGATGTCGGCCAGTTCGAACACAGCGCCGATGGCATGCTGCAGTCGGCCTGCCCGACTCCATTGAGCAATGTCCCGCACCGCGGCACTCCTGGCGTCCGGCGGGAGATTGAATCCCTGTACCAAGCGCAGCGTCACGCCCTTATAAGCCAGCGCATAGTACGGAAACACCGGCTCGGGGACGGCCGTGCTCGAATAACTCGCGATGAGGCCGTTCGGCTTGAGCACGGCAACATCGACCGCGAGGTTCGCGCCGAAGTCGACCTCGACAATGCGGTCCACCCCCTGCTGCCCGGTCAGTTCAAGGACGCGCGCCACGACATCCTCTTTCGTGTAGTCCACGACTGCGTCAGCCCCTGCCGAAAGCGCATGCGCAGCCTTGTCAACGGAGCTCACGGTGGAGATGACACGCGCGCCACAGAGTTTGGCGAACTGGATCGCGTAATGCCCGACACAGCCGGCGCCACCCTGCACGAGCAGGGTGCGCCCGGCAACCGGGCCGTCTGCCAACACGGCCCGGTGTGCGGTGCAAGCGGGTACACCCCAGCATGCGCCTTGCAGGTAGCTCACCTCGGCGGGCAACTCCTGGGCCTGACTTGCCGGCAGTGCGCAAAATTGCGCTGCCGTGCCAAATGCACGGCTCGCGTCGTACAGCGCAGTGGCGTTATAGACCCACACCCTCGAACCGACGCACGCCGGGTCGACACCTGCTCCCACCGCGACGATGTCTCCCGCGCCATCGGCATGCGGCACGATCAATGGAAACGCCATCGCCGCACCACGCCAGCCCGCACGCATTTTGGTGTCGGACGGGTTCACACCCGAGGCCCGAATGCGCACCAGGACCGCGCCCATGGCGAGCTCTGGAATCGCGCGTTCCCCAATCCGGAGCACGACCTGTGCCGGGCCCGTGCGTTCATACCAACATGCTCTCATATTTGTAGTAATAACTCTTTACACACGCAGAGCCCTTCGTTAACATTTCGCAGGGCGATACCTCAAATATATTATCAATTTGACTTGGAGAACCACTGATGAATAAGAACCTTGGGCGCAGACTTTTTGTAACAGTGTCCCTGTCCCTGTCCCTGTCGCTGACGACTGTTTTATTCGGATCATCCGCCGCCATGGCCCAAGCCACTGGCGACAAGATCCGCAAGATCGTGCTGGTCTCGTGGCCGCAGGGCGTAAACCCGCAGGCCTACCAGGCGTCGCAGATGATCGCGCAGCAATGGCGCCAGCTCGGGTTGGACGTCGAGGTCCGTTCCATGCCATGGCCGCAGCACATTCAGCTGGTATGGAACGAGCGAGAGAAGTGGGACACCACCATGTGGCGCATGGTTGGCCGCCCCGAGCGCAGTGACCCGGATGAGGTGGTCTTCAACAACTACCACTCCACGTCCGCTCCGACCGGATTCAATTTCCTGGGTTACATCAATCCGGAGTACGACAAGGTGGCGGAAGAACAGCGCCAGACCACCGACCCGGAAAAGCGCAAGCTGCTTGTGCGCCAGGCCCAACGCCTGTTGGACCGCGACCAGCCACAGATGTTCATCGTGCACCCAACGACCTTGAAAGCATTCAACAAGGATGTCTGGGCCGAGGATTCCATCGTCTCGCAAAGCGGTATCGGTATTCGCAATTTCTGGACCTTTGTCCGCGCCACCCCCAAGGGAGCGCAAAAGCAGATGGTGCTCAACTCGGCCGAACCGGTGGTCGCGGTCAGCCCCATGTATATCGCTGGTTCCGCGAGCTCCTGGGTGACCGAACTGGTCTGGGACCGTCTGGCCCGTGTCGGTCCCGACGGCCTGCCGCAGAACTGGGCTGCCGAGCGCATCGACTGGGTCAACCCGACCACGGTGGACGTGACCATTCGCGCTGGCATGAACTGGCACGACGGCAAACCCGTCACGGTTGATGACGTTATCTACTCGTTCGAAGCACCGGCCACCAGCAACAAGGTGCCGATGTACAAGTCCGCTGTAGCCGACATCGTCAAAATGGAGAAGACCAGCGACCGCAAGATCCGCTTCACCCTCAAAGCACCCAACGCCGCCTTCGTGACGGCCTCGTTTGCCAAGATCAATCTGGTTCCGAAGCACATCTGGGAGCCGATCATGAAGGACCTGATGGCCAAGCCCGAGAACGCGGAGTCCATTCCCAACCCACCGGCCATCGGCTCGGGGCCGTTCAAGATGGTGCGCAACCGAGGCCAGGAGGAAATCGTCCTTGATCGCTTCGATGGCCATTTCTCCGCCCCCAAGATGGAGCGCTGGGTCCTGCGCATCGTGCCCAACCCCGAAGCCACGCTGGGAATGCTCCGGCGCAACGAGATCAATTTTCTGGCGGACTATGGGGGTGCTCCGGACGTGCTCGAAAAGCTTGTCAAGGAGTCGCCCCAGATCAGCATCAGGTCCGAGGTGGACATCGGTTTCGAATATGCAGCGTTCAACTTGCGTCGGGCGCCGTTCAACGATGTGAATTTCAGACGCGCCCTGTCAATGTCGATGGACCGTAATGCGCTCGCGCAGGCGGCTTGGAACGGATACGCGGTGGCGTCCAACTCGCACGTGTCACCGGCGTTGAAGTTCTGGCATGACGGCGATATCACGAAGATCCGCACGGGTCTGCCGGTGTCGCGCGAGCTCCTTGAAAAGGCCGGCTACAAGATGGTAGGGGGCAAACTGCACTACCCCGATGGTGTCAAGGAGATGCTGCCTCCCAACTGACGATTGACACCGGACCCCAGCGGGGCCGGTGCATACGTCCGCCCTATGCGATTCATTTCCGTGAGGCTGCTGCACAGCCTGTTTGTGCTGTGGGCAGTCGTGACCCTCATGTTCCTCATGTTCCGGCTGATGCCGGGCGACCCCATGGCCGCGTACATCAGCGAGGCCCTGTCGGAGGAGTCCAAGCGCTCGATCCGGGCCCAGTTCGGTCTGGACCGGTCCTTGTGGGAGCAGTATTTCATCTACCTCGGCAACCTGTGCCAAGGCAAACTCGGCACGTCGTTCTTCCTCAAGGAACCGGTGTGGGACATCGTGATGACCGCGTTGCCCAACACGCTGGCGATGACATTCAGCGCCCTGGTACTGGCCTACATCTTCGGTGTGATCGCCGGCGCCTTCCTCGCATGGCGCCGGGGCAGCCTTGTCGAAGGCATCTCGATCCCACTGGTGCTGGCGACGCGGGCCGCCCCCGAGTTCTGGGTCGGCATGATCCTGCTGGCGATGTTCGCATTCTCGCTGGGCTGGTTCCCGTCCGGCGGGGCAGCTAGCCCGGGCGCCATGTACGACAGCGAGTGGCAGCGCTTGCTGTCGCTCGATTTTCTGCATCACCTGGCGCTGCCGGTGATCACCCTCGCCTTGTACTTGCAGGGCCTGCCCCTACTTCTGATGCGCTCGACCATGCTCGACGTGATGCAGGAGGAGTACATCACGATGGCACGGATGAAAGGCCTGTCAACTTGGCGCATCGTTCTGCACCATGCTGCGCGCAACGCCCTGCTGCCCGTGGCCACGGCCTTCACGTTGAGCCTGGGGCAGTTGGTAGGCGGCAACGTGGTGATCGAAATGGTCTTCTCCTGGCCCGGCCTGGGACGCATCCTGGTGCAGGCCGTGTCATCAAGCGACTACCCGCTCGCGCAAGGCGCCTTCCTGATCGTCGCGTTCGCATTGATCAGCATGAACTTCTTTGCGGACATGCTCTACGCCTTGCTCGACCCCCGGGTGTCCCATGAACACAAGTCCTGAAGCGCACGCCGGTCTGCTGAAGCGCCTGTTCCGGCTGACGGGCAAGGACCCGTTCGCCCTCGCCGGCATCGTGATTTACGTGGTCTTTGCACTGACCGCGGTCTTTGCTGACTTCATCGTTGCGCACGACCCGTTGGAGATCCTTTTCCTTCCCGACGGCAAGGTCGCATCCAATCAGTCGCCCGGGGGTGCTTACTGGCTCGGCACGACCAGCCTGGGCCGCGACGTGTTCTCGCAGCTCGTATATGGCGCGCGCAGTGCGCTCATGGTGGGCCTCAGCGCGGCTCTCATGGTGGTCGTGGTCGGCACCCTGGTGGGCCTGTTCTCGGGCTACTACGGCGGCTGGGTGGACGCTGTGCTGATGCGCCTGGGCGACGTCGCTCTGTCGATTCCTTTCTTGCCCTTCATCATCGTGCTGGCGGCCTTCCTCAAGCCGAATATCTGGAACGTGGTGATCGGTGTTTCCGCCCTGCTGTGGCCCAACACCGGGCGCATCGTGCGCAGCCAGGTGCTGACGCTACGCGAGCGCAGCTACGTGGAGGCGGCCCGTGTCAGCGGCGCCAGTCATCTGCGTATCCTGTTCACCCATATCGCCCCGAGCGTGCTGCCGATCTCTTTTCTGTACGGCTCCATCGTGGTCGGCTGGGCCATCTTCACCGAGGCCAGCGTGAGCTTTCTCGGGTTCGGCCCCTCCGACAGCGTGTCCTGGGGATTCATGCTGCAGGACGCCTTTATATCGCAGGCACTGTCGCGCGGAGCCTACTACTGGTTCGTCCCGTCCGGCCTGTGCATCATGCTGGTGGTGGCGGCGGGCTTCTTCATCAGCCGTGGCTACGAAGAGCTGTTGTTCCCCAAATTGAGAGACTAGGAATGAGCACCGCACGGCCGCCCGAAGGTGCTCAGCACCGCAGCCCGCAGGGCGAAAGTACACCAACACTCTTGCTGGAGGTACAAGACCTCGACCTCGAGTACCAGACGCACCGCGGCACGGTGCAGGCACTGCAGGGCGTGCAACTGTGCGTGCGGCAGGGCGAGGTCATCGGGCTGGTGGGCGAGTCCGGTTGCGGCAAGACCAGCTTGGCGCGCGCCATCACCGGTGTGATGCCACGCAATGCCCGCATCACACGCGGCGAACTTCGCTGGCAGGGCGTCGACCTGCTCACGCTCAAAGAGGCCCGGCACCGCGAGCGGCGATGGCGCGATTTTGCCTTCGTACCACAAAGCGCCATGAACGCCCTCAACCCGGTACACCGCGTGGGGCATCAGATCGTCGAGGTCCTCACCCAGCGCGGCGGGCTTGGCACGTCTGCCGCACACGAGCGCGTGGAAGCGTTGTTTGACCAAGTCGGTATCGACCCGAAGCGTTCGCGCGACTACCCGCACCAGTTCTCTGGTGGCATGCGCCAGCGCATCTCGATAGCGATGGCATTGGCCCTGCAGCCCAAGCTGGTGATCGCCGATGAGCCGGTGACAGCGCTGGACGTGATCGTGCAGCGCCAGATCCTCGATCTGATCCTCAGCCTTCAGAAGTCTCTTCAGCTTTCGATGATCATGGTCACCCACGACGTCAGCGTGGTGGCTTATGTGTGCGATTCGGTCGTGGTCATGTATGCCGGCCAGGTGGTGGAGACCGGGTCTGCAGCGCACGTGCTCGATGCACCGCTGCACCCCTACACCATGGGGCTCACGCGCGCCTTCCCCGACCTTCAGCAGGGCATTGACCTGTTGCGTCCGATCGAGGGCAGTCCGCCCGACCTGTTGACACCGCCACGGGGTTGCCGTTTTGCCGAGCGCTGCCCCTTCGCGCAAGCCGCGTGCAGCGCAGCCCCACCACCACTGCGCGGTGTCGATGGGAGCACCCGGTCCGTCGCGTGCTGGCGCAGCGACGAAGCCGCCGTGCTGCGCGCGCAATGGCTGGCGGAGCCCGCCTGAATGCAACCCGTGCAAGCTGCCATGCCCGATCCCCGTCCCGTGCTGGTCGAGGCCACGGGCTTGACCAAGGCCTTTGCCGCGCCACGCAGCCTGCGTGACGTGGTGCAGGGTCACCGGCCCCAGGTGTCCGCCGTCGACAGCATCTCGTTGCAGATCCGGCGCGGTGAGTCGGTCGGACTGCTCGGTGAATCAGGCTGCGGCAAGACCACCACCGGCAGGCTTCTGCTCAAACTCATCGCGGCCACTGCCGGGCGACTTCAATTCGACGGGATGGATCTGGCCCGGCTCAACGCTCGGCAGGAACTGGGTTTTCGCCAGAAGGCGCAGTTTGTTTTTCAGAACCCGTTTGACGCGCTCAATCCCCGGTTTTCTCTGCAGCGCGCCCTGGCCGAGCCGCTGGTCAACTGCCGCATTCCGAAGGCCGAACATGCCGACCGGCTGGCCCTGGCACTCAAGCGCGCACACCTGGACCGGCTGGGCCACCTGGAGCGGACCTTTCCGCACGAGTTGTCGGGCGGCCAGTTGCAGCGTGTTGCCCTGGCGCGCGCCCTGATCCTACAACCCGAATTCATCGTCGCCGACGAGCCGGTGTCGATGCTGGACGTGAGCGTGCGCGCCGGTGTGCTCAACGTGCTGCGCGAGGTCCAGCGGGACATGGGCCTTACAGCGCTCTATATCTCGCACGACCTCACGCTGGTGCGCTACCTCTGCAGCCGAACCATCGTGATGTACCTGGGCACCTTCGTTGAAGAGGCGCCTACCAGCGAGCTCATTCGCAACCCGCTGCATCCCTACACGCGCGCGTTGCTGCAGGCCGTTCCCAGCACGCGGGTCGGCCAGTCGCACGAGCCGATTCCCATCCTGGGCGGGGTGCCCGACGCGCTCAAGCCGCCCTCGGGTTGCCGCTTTCGCGACCGCTGTCCGAGCGCCACCGGGCGCTGTGCCAGCGAGGTGCCGCTATTGCGCGACCTCGGCGGCGGGCGCAAAGTAGCGTGCCATCTTGTCTGAACTTTCCTTGCAGGCCCACCCGAAATGACCACCGCCTACGATTTTGACCGGTTCCTGCATGGCGTGACCCTCGATGCCCCTTGGGAGCTCGTCGAGCGCTTTGCGACCATGCCTCGCTGCAATCCACCGGACGTCGACATCGCCTGCGACCTGCTGGTGCAACGCTTGCAATCCCATGGTGTACCGGTCCAGGTGCTGCCGACTGACCTCTACCTGAGCATTCCGCACCACGCCGAGGTTCATGCAGACGGCCGGGTAATGCACTCGAAGGCCTCCTCCTTCTCGCGGCATGTACCTGAAGGCTTGCACGCAGAACTGGTCTATGTGCCCGCCGCCTATTCCAAATCCATTTCCACGATGTTCCAGCGCAACATCGTTGCGCTGGCGCCGGAGCATGAGCGCTTGCAGGGCCGTATCGTGGTGTCGGAGGGTTATGCCACGCCCCAGAAGATGCGCGAGTTCGAACAGGCCGGCGCAGCAGGTGTCATCGCCATCAACCCGGGGCGCGACGTGCACTGGGGCACCTGCACCACGATCTGGGGTGCCCCCGAGCTCGACGAGCTGCATCGCAAGCCAAAGATTCCCATTGCCGCCGTGAACCATGAGGATGGCCAGCGCCTGATTGCACTGGCCGCGGCCGGCGGCAGCGGCTCCCTTGTCACGCGGCTCGTAGAAGGCTGGTTTACCCAGAAGTTGCCAGTGGTGACCATCCCGGGCCAGGCGGCAAGCCAGGACTTCGTGCTGCTGCATGGGCACTATGATTCCTGGGACGTAGGTGTCGGCGACAACGCCACTGGCGACGCCACGCTGCTGGAGATCGCCCGCGTCTTGTGGGCCCAGCGTGCGCACCTGCAGCGCAGCGTGCGCATCGCGTGGTGGCCCGGGCACTCCACCGGGCGGTACGCCGGTAGCACCTGGTTCGCCGACCACTTCGCCACCGAGCTCGACGCGCACTGCGTGGCCCAGATCAACTGCGACTCTCCCGGCTGCCGCTGGGCGACCGAGTACCGCAATGTCTCGTTGATGACCGAGACCGATGCGTTCGCCAAATCGGTGATCGGCCAGGTCGCCGGCTTGCAGACCCAGAGCGAACGGGCGCACCGCGCGGGGGACTACGCATTTAACAACATTGGCGTGTCCAGCCTCATGATGCTGAGCTCCACCATGCCGCCAGAAGTCGCCGCTGAAAAGGGCTACTACGCGGTGGGTGGCTGCGGTGGCAACATCGCCTGGCATACCGAGAACGACACGCTGGAGATCGCCGACCGTGACATTTTGCTGCAGGACATCCGGGTCTACCTGGGGCTGGTGGTGGGCATCGCCAACGCGCCCATCCTGCCGTTCGACTGGCGCGCGTCCACCGGGGAGTTTGCCCGCACCCTGTCTCAGTACCAGGTGGCGGTGGGCAAGGCTTACCCTTTCGACGCCAGCCGCGAGGCCCTGCAGACGCTCTCTGCCGCGCTGCAAGACTTTTACGACGGCGTTGCCGACCGGGCGATCGACGCCGAGCGCGCCAACAACCTGATCCGTTGCCTGGCGCGTATCCTGGTGCCGATCAACCACACGCTGCTGCCACGATTCAGCCACGACCTGGCCTCGGCCATGCCGGCCCTGCCAACGTTGGCCGTGGCCGCACGTTGGGCCAGCCTAGCGCCCGGGCAGCACGGCTTTGCGTTGACCCAACTTCGCCGAGGCGAGAACAAGCTCGTCGCCGCCTTGCGCCAGGCCCTGCACGAGGTGCAGCTGGTCATCAGTCCTTCCCCATCCCAAACTACTGGAGCCAAGCATGGACATACGCGTCAAAGCCCGTGAGAAAACCTGCGATCCCGTCAAACTCGAGATCATCAAGGGCAGTCTGCGTGCCGCCCAGATGGAGATGGAGACGCTGCTCGAGCGTACCGCCGTGTCGCCGGTGATCCGCGAAAAGAAGGATTTCTTTGCGGGTTACTTCGACCCCATCGGACAGCTCATCACGGGCACCAACCTGCCCATCTTCGGCCACATCATCCAGCCGATCTTCGAGCACTACGCGGCCGACGACATGCGCGAGGGCGACCTGTATTGGTACAACGACTGTTATGCGTCCAAGGGCGGTGTGTCGCACATGCCAGACCAGGTGTTCGCAGCGCCGGTGTTTTTCAATGAAAAGCTGATCGGCTTTTCACAGACCTGGGCGCATTTCAACGACATCGGTGGCGCCTGGCCGGGCTCCATGTCGCCGACCGCGACCGACATTTTCCAGGAGGGCATCATGATCCCGCCGGTGCGGCTGTACCGTGAAGGCGTCATGAATGAGGAGATCTACCGCATCTTCCTTCGCAACGGCCGTTTCCCGGACGAGATGCGCGGCGACATCCGGGCCATGATCGCCGCCGTGCGCCTGGGCGAGAAGCGCTTCATCGAGATCTTCGAGCGCTTCGGCCCCGAGGTGGCGCAGGATGGCTTCACCAAACTCAACGAGCAGACGCGCAACGGCCTGGTCCGTCAGCTGCGGGAGACCTTCAAGCCGGGCGTCTACCGCTTCGCCGATGGTATCGACAGCGACGGCCAGGGCCACGGCCCGTTCATGATCCGCATGACCTTGACCGTGACCGAGGACCGCATTGAGATCGATACCTCCGACACCGACGACCAGGCGCCGGGGCCAGTCAACTTCCTGATGAACCCTGCCGTGCCCAAGATGGTATTCGGCATTTATGCGATGGCCAAGGACCCGACGCTGCTCATCAACGAAGGCGCGATGCACGCGGTGGACGAGGTCAAGGTCCGCGAGGGCAGTCTGCTGCAGCCGCGTTTCCCCGCGCCGTTGAACCAGCGCGGCCTCACGCTGATCCGCACTGTCAACGTGTGCGCTGGCCTCATGAACGTGGCCACCGGCGGACAGTCGGTGGCGGCAACGGCCGCCTATTCGATCTACTTCCTGCGCGGACACGACCGCAAAACCGGCAAGGCGTTCCTGATCACGGATGGTGTCGGTGTCGGGCACGGCGCGCGGTCGTTTGCGGATGGACACAACGGGGTGTATTACGTGGCCCAGGAGAACAACCCGGCCGAGTTCCTCGACCAGATGTATCCCTTGCGGCTGCTGCGCTACGAGATGCGGCTGGACTCTGGCGGGCCCGGCAGGTTCCGCGGTGGTGCGGGTGTGACCCGCGAGGTGATGTGGATGGGCCCCGAAGCCATCCTGGCGATTCGCATTGACGGCATCAAGAACCCGGCCTGGGGCGTGAGTGGTGGCCAGGCGGGGCGGCCAGGGCGCTGCATCATCAACGCCGGCAAGCCGGGCGAGCGCGAGGTCTCGCCGCTGTCAGATGGCGAGCGCGTGGTGGCCGGTGACGTGATCCGCTTCCAGACCTGTGGCGGCGGTGGATGGGGCCACCCGTTCGACCGTGACACGATGCTGGTGCTCGACGATGTGCGCGGCGGCTACGTGAGTTCCGAAGGTGCGTTGCAGGACTACGGCGTCGTGGTGCTGGAGCAGGGCGACGACGTGGTGCTCGACGTGCAGGCCACAGAGGTCTGCCGTCAGACCCGACGCCAGCCCACCAAGCTGTTCCACAACGGCCAGTATGTCGACGCCATGCAATGAGCACCACCAAGATCATGACCACCCTCAACGACAACCTCGTACCTTCCCGCCCCGCTGAACAGCGCACCAGCATCGCGATCGACATCGGCGGCACCTTTACCGATGTGGTCACATTTGACAGTGTGTCTGGCCGATTCTGGAACTCCAAGGTGTCGTCCACGCCGCAGGACCAGTCGATCGGTTTCGATGACGGCGTCGAGAAGGGGCTGGCCGCCTCGGGCCAAAAAGCGCAGGACATCTCGCAGTTGCTGCATGGCACCACGGTGGCCACCAACCTGATTCTGGAGGGCAAGGGGGCGGCCTGCGCCCTGCTGACCACCGACGGGTTCCGCCATGTGCTGGAGCTTGCGCGCCAAGACATCCCGCGAAAGTCCAATCTGTATTCCTGGAGCCGCGCAGCGCGCCCCGTGAAACCCGATCAGATCTTCGAGGTCGCGGGCCGTATCGGTCCGGATGGGGCGGAGATACATCCCCTCGACGACGAGGCGGTGCGCATCGCAGCGCGGCGTATCCAGGCGCGCGGGATCCAGGCGGTCGCCATCTGTTTCCTGCATGCCTATGCCGATGCCAGGCACGAGCAGCGTGCCCGGGAGATCTTCCTGTCGGTTTACCCCGAGGCCATGATTTCCATCTCGTCGGACGTATTGCCGGTGTTCCGCGAATACGAACGCACGTTGGTGACGCTGCTCAACAGCTACGTGATGCCGTCAGTCTCGACCTATGTCGGCCGTCTGGAATCCCGCATGCAGACGCGCGCGATCAAGGCGCCACTGCTGCTCATGAAATCGTCCGGCGGTGTGACCGGTACCCGCGAGGTCAAGGCCTCGCCAGTGCAGACGGCGCTTTCCGGGCCCGCGGCGGGTGTCATGGGTGCAGCCTTCATCGGACTGGCCAGTGGGTTCAAGGACCTGATCACGATCGACATCGGTGGTACCTCGGCCGATGTCTGTCTCATCAAGCACGGCACGCCCAACACCACCACCGCCACCCGCATCGGGGAGTGGCCGGTATCGCTGCCGATGGTTGACATCCACACCATCGGCGCCGGTGGCGGCTCGATCGCCTCGGTGTCTCCTTCCGGTGGCCTCACGGTCGGGCCGCGCAGCGCCGGGGCCGTGCCAGGCCCGGTGTGTTACCTACGTGGCGGTACCGAACCGACCGTAACCGACGCGCATCTGGTGCTGGGGCACCTGCCGCCCTACCTGCTGCAGGGCAGCCTGGGGCTGGACCGCGACAAGGCGCGAGACGCGATCCGCCTCAAGGTGGCCGAACCCCTGGGCCTGAATGTGGAAGAAGCCGCGCGCGGCATTCTTGCCGTGATCGACAACAACATGCTGGGCGCGATCCGCGTGGTATCGATCGAGCGCGGCCACGATCCACGTGATTTCGTGCTGCTGCCGTTTGGCGGCGCGGGCCCCTTGCACAGCAGCGCGCTGGCCGACCTGCTGGGCGTGCAGCGTATCCTGGTGCCCCCTGCGCCGGGCGTGCTGTCGGCGCTCGGGTTGATGGTGTCGGACCTGCGCTCGGACTACGCCCGCACCTGCCTGCAACGCCCGCCTGAGGTCCGTTACGACGTGATGGAGCAGGTGTTTGCAGAGCTCGAGGACAAGGGCAACGCGTGGTTCGAGAGCGAGGGCCTGCAACTCACGCGCCGCGTACTGCAGCGCTCTGCCAGCCTGCGTTACCAGGGCCAGGGCTTCGAGCTCACCGTCCCTTGGCTGGGTGCCGTGACGCCTGCCGCCACCCAGGCCTGCATAGAGCGGTTCCATGCCTTGCACCGCCAGATGTACACCTTTGCCCAAGAGGATGCTCCGGTCGAAATAGTTACGCTGGGCGTTACCGCCGTGGGGAACCTGTCGCAACCCACCCTGCCGCGGCTGGCTGCCAACACCGACATGCGGCAGGCCCAGGTTGGGACGCAGCCGGTGTTCTTCCAGTCCGGCCTGCGCGACTGCCCCGTCTACGACCGCGACAAACTCGGTGCAGGTGCAGAGTTCACCGGCCCTGCGATCGTGACCCAGCTCGACGCCACCACGCTGGTGGGGTTGGGGCACACGGCGCGAATCAACGACGTCGGGTCGATGGTGATCGATGTGACTGGGTAGTGATGCTGCCCGGACTGCTGGCCTAAATGGAGGGCTGGCAAGTTTTCGATTTGACGTGCTTGACGATGTCTCCCTCCTTTGCGTTTAGCCCATCTTTGTCATAAGGCACTACCGACATCAATGAAATCAACAGCTTAGGGAATATTTTCGACGTGTATGGCACTACATTGGTGTAGTGCCGCACTG
>JAYVRP010000359.1:0-2052 GCA_043776215.1 Rhodoferax sp.
ACGCAGCGGGTCGCCCGGGCGCCCGGTCATGTAGGCCAGGCCACCCATCATCTGCACCACTTCGTCCAGCGCCGTGCGGTGTTCGTAGGGGCCGGGCAGAAAACCCTTGTGGCTGACATAGATCAGGCGCGGGTTGAGTGCCTTCAGGCTGGCGTAGTCCAGGCCGAGTTTGCGCATTGTGCCGGGCTTGAAGTTCTCGCTGACGATGTCGGCCGTGGCGATCAGGAGCAACACCGCTTCCTTGCCTTCGGGCGTCTGCAAGTCCAGCGCCAGGCTCTTCTTGTTGCGGTTGAACATCGGGAAGAAGCCGGCCCCCGAGCCAATCAGCTTGCGGGTGGCGTCACCCGCGTGACCATGGCCGATCGGCTCGACCTTGATCACCTCGGCGCCCAGGTCGGCCAGCACCATGCCCCAGGTGGGGCCCATAACCATGTGGGTGAATTCGACGACGCGGATGCCGGCGTAGGGCAACTCCTTTGCAGTGTCAGCCATGGGAGTCTCCCGCTTGGCTCCAGCCCTGGGGCAGCCCGGCTTCGGGGACCATGCCAGACACCGGCTCGCCCGGCAGGCCGGCCATCAGGGGCGCCCGCGCGGCAATGCGTTTGTCCAGGTCCACGCCGGTGGACACACCCATGGCCTCGAACATGAAAACCAGGTCTTCGGTCACCACGTTGCCGGATGCGCCGGGTGGGCATAACCCACGGTATCGGACAGGCCGGATTCGTCGGCGGCATTGGCCATCCGGGCCAGCCAACGCGCCGGCACGAACGAACAGACCTCGATCTCGCGCAGGCCGGCGTCGTGCAACGCACCGATCCAGCGCAACTTGTCGGCCGTGGGCATGGTGGCCTTGACCGACTGCAGACCGTCACGCGGACCGACCTCACTGATCAGAATGGCGGGAGTGGGACGCATCTGACCAGCCAGCCGCTATTGCGGCTCCAGCCCGGCTTTCTTGACGAGGCCGGCGTACTTGACCATCTCGTCCTTGAAGAACTTTTGCGCATACTCGACCGTGCTGATGTTGATCACGTTGCCCTGTTTGGCCATCGCCTCTTTCAAGGCCGGGTCGGCAAACGCCGTGACAAACGCCGCGTTGATGCGCCGGACATCTGCCGCTGCCATGCCCTTGGGCCCGAGCACGGCAAACCAGGCCTCGACCACATACCCGGGAAGCCCCTGCTCGACAAAGGTCGCGATCTCCGGAGCCGCCGCGACGCGCTGCGCGGTGCCGACACCAATGGCACGCAGCGCACCACTCTTGAGGTGCTGCTGCACGCTGGGCAACGCGGCGGTGGCGAAATCCACCTGGCCGCTGATCAGGTCGGTCAGCATCGGGCCCACGCCCTTGTAGGGAATATGGCGCGCCCGGGCGCCCACTTCATCGACAAACATTTCCGCCGCCAGGTGCAGGATGGTTCCGGTGCCGCCCGATGCGTAATTGGCCTCGCCGTTCCTGGCCTTGAGAAAAGCGATGAATTCCTTCGCGTTCTGCGCCGGCACCTTGGGGTTGACGACGAGCACGATCGGTGTGTAGCCACAGATCGTGATCGGTGTCACGTCGGTGTGCAAGTCGAACGGCAGGTTCTTGATGACGGCCGGGAAAATCACGACGTTGTTCGACACCACGCTGAGCGTCAGGCCGTCCGGCGCGGCACGCGTCAACGTCTGTATGCCGACGACACCACCCGCGCCGGGCTGGTTCTCCACCACGACCGGCTGCCCCAGTGCCTTGGACAACGCCTGTTGTGCGCTGCGGGTGATGGTGTCGACGCCCGACGCCACGGCATTGGGAAGTACGAATCTCCCGGTCTTGTCGCTGGGCGCCTGGGCGAAGGTGCTGCCCGCGACGGCCATGCCGATGACCGCGATACTCTGGCGGCGATTGACGTCAATGGGTGGCATGTGGGTGTCTCCTTGGATGGACGGTCGGATCGGGTTCAGGCCACGACGGCGCGGCTTCTGAGTTGCTGGATATCTGTCGCACTGTAGCCCAGCCCCTGCAGCAAACCATCCGTGTGTTCGCCGCAGGCGGGTGGATGCAGGCGCACG
>JAYVRP010000360.1:0-6602 GCA_043776215.1 Rhodoferax sp.
TATCTTGCGGCGCTGCAGCATATCGAACACAACGCCGAGCTGATCTTTGCGCTGCTGGGCAACGAGCTGTGGAGTGCACCGGTCGCCAAAACGCTTCTCAAGCGCGCCTGGAAGCAGGGCCCGCATGCGACAGCGGGGTTCTTCGGCCCCGCGCTGCAAAGCGCGCGCGCCTGGCTGGAAGCCGATATCCAGTCCGACCTGCTGCGCGCCTTGCTCGCCCCCTGGGTTCTGCATTGCGGATTGGGACCGGAAAGCGCCATGTCCGGCCTCATGGCCAAAGTGGTGGCGTTTACGCTGGAGGCTGTGGGCATGCCGATGGTCAAGGGCGGCAACGCCCGCACGGTGGACGCGTTCCGCAGCTTGATCGAACGTCATGGCGGGCAGTTCCACACCAGCGCAGACGTGGCACGGGTGCTGGTGCAAGGCGGCCGCGCCGTGGGTGTGCAACTGGCGGACGGACGCGAGTTCCGGGCCGACGAGGTGGTGTGCAACGTCACACCGACGCAGCTCTACGGCCGCTTGCTGGCGCCCGAGTCCACCAGCGACGCAGTTCGGCAACAGGCTGCAGCCTACCGGTATGGCAAGGGCAACATGCAGATTCATCTGGCGCTGTCCGAGCCGGCGCAATGGTGCGCGCCCGAACTCGCCACGGTGGGCTACGTGCATCTCACGCCCGGGCTCAATGGCGTGGCGCGCGCCGTGGACGAAGCCCAGCGTGGGCTGCTGCCGGCCGAGGGCACCATCTGTGTCGGGCAGCCGAGCGCGGTGGACGACTCCCGCGCGCCGGCCGGTGGCTGTGTGTTGTGGATCCAGTTGCCCGAGTGTCCACGCCGGGTTCTGGGCGACGCGGCAGGCCAGATCGCCGCGCCGCCAGACGGGGCCTGGACCGAAGGCGTGCGCGAGGCCTACGCCGACCGCATCCTGGCGCGGCTGGCGCGCCAGATGCCCAACCTTGAGCGTGCCATCGTGGGGCGCAAAGTGTTGTCGCCCGCCGATCTGGAGCACATGAATATCAACCTGGTGGGGGGCGACCCTTACTCCGGCGAATGCAGCCTGGACCAATTCATGTTGTGGCGGCCGCTGGCCGGCACCAAGGGGCACGCCACGCCGGTCAGGAATTTGTGGCACATCGGCGCCTCGACCCACCCCGGCCCCGGTCTGGGCGGCGGATCGGGCATGCACGTGGCGCAGCGTTTGGCGCCAAAATAGCCGGGTGAATCCGTCCCTCTCTTTTTTTGACCCCCCACCCAAGGAGATTTTCATGAGCACCACGCTGGCTTCCTTCGCTGCCGACCTGGCAAGTGGCAAGTTGCGCGTCATCGACCTGACGCACACCCTGTCGCCCGACTTTCCGCCGCTGGTGCTGCCGCCGCAATTTGGCCAGGTGGCGGCGTTCAAGATGGAGAAAATCTCGCAATACGACGATGCCGGCCCGGGCTGGTACTGGAACAACTTCTCCTGCGGCGAACACACCGGTACCCACTTCGACGCCCCGGCCCACTGGATCACCGGCAAAGACCACCCGAACAATTCGGTCGACACCATTGACGCGGGCAACTTCATTGCCCCCGCGGTCGTGGTAGATGCCACGGAGGAAGTGGCCAAAAACGACGACTATGTGCTGACGGTGGATTTTCTCAAGGCCTGGGAGGCCACGAACGGGCGCATTCCTGCCGGTGCCTGGTTGCTGTTTCGCACCGGCTGGGCCAAACGCCTCAGCAACCCCGCGTCGTATGTCAACTTCAGGGAAGACGGCGCCCACACACCTGGCCCCTCGCAAGAGGCGGTGCAATGGCTGATTGCCGAGCGCAACGTGCACGGCTTCGGGGTGGAGACCATCAACACCGATGCGGGTCAGTCCTATGCATGGCCGGTGGCCTACCCCTGCCACACGTTCATGCATGGCGCCGGCCGTTATGGCCTGCAGTGCCTGAACAACCTGGACCAGTTGCCTGCGACCGGGGCGCTGATCATTTCCGCGCCGCTCAAGATCCAGGGTGGCTCCGGCAGCCCGTTGCGGGTGCTGGCGCTGGTGTCAGCTTGATGTCGATGCCCTTGACTCGCCGCACCCTGGTCGCACTGGCCATGGGTTTGCTGGGCGCGGTGGGCGCCGGCGCCCAGGCGCCACCGGCAACCTGGCCTGCCAAACCGGTGCGCCTGGTGGTGGCGTTCCCGGCCGGCGGCCTGGCCGACGTGATGGCGCGCATGCTGCAGCCGCAACTCAGCGAGGCCCTGGGGCAACCCGTCATCATCGACAACCGGGGCGGCGCCGGCGGTAACGTGGCGGCAGTCGAAGTGGTGCGCAACGGCGGGGACGGCCATACGTTTCTGGTCAACGTGACCACCATCGAGTCGGTCAATCCGCTGATGTTCGAGCGCATGCCGTTCGACGGCGCCCGCGACTTGCAACACGTGGCGTTGCTGGCAAACACCCAGTTGTTTCTGGTCACACGCCCCACGCTGGAGGTCAACAACCTGAAGGAGTTCGTGGCCTATGCGCGAGCCCACCCGGGCAAGCTGAGTTACGGGTCGGCAGGCAGCGGTACCACGCCACACATCGCGGGCGAATTGTTCAAGCAGAACACGGGTGTGTTCGCCACCCATATTCCGTACCGCGGCGCGGCACCGGCGATCGGGGACATCATGGCCGGGCAGATTGACTTCGGCTTCATGCCCGGCACGGTGTTCCAGGCGGTTCGGGCGGGCAAGCTCCAACTGCTGGGTGTCGCGAGCCGACAGCGCACCACCAACTACGCCAGCGCCCCGACCGTTGCCGAGGAAGGATTTGGCAACGTTTACGCCGACACACCGTTTGCCGTCTACGCGCCCACTGCCATGCCGGTGGCCCATGTCGCTCGCATGAACCGGGAGATCAACCGCCTGTTGGTGCAGCCGGCCATCAAGGCGCGCTTCGCCGAGGTCGGTGCCGACGCGGTGCCGATGACGCCGGCCGAAGTCAAGGCGCTGGTCCAGAGCGAAATTCAGCTCTTCGGCCCGGTCGTGAAAAGCCGTGGCATCAAGGCCGATTGACGGCTGTAACCTTTTCCTGTCCCACCATCCGCTGCAAGCAAGGAGATCTCCCATGAACCGTCCCGCAACCACCCGCCTGAGCGACGCCCGGCGCCGCGCTTTCCTGAAGTCCACCGGCCTCACGCTGGCCGCGCTGGGCAGCACCGGACCACTGCAGTTGCTGGCCCAAACCAGCAGCACGCTGACGATCGCCTACAACGTCGATCTGCCGTCCTGGGACCCCACCGTGGGTCCGTCGGCCGTGAATCCGACCATCCAGTCTCTGTACAAGGCGGTGTTGTCGCAGTACATCGACCAGAACGCCGACCTGAGCCTCAAGCCCGACCTGCTGACGCAGTGGGGCTGGAACGCCGACAAGAGCAAGATCAGCATGACCGTGCGCAAGGGCGCCAAGTGGCACGATGGCAGCCCGCTGACGGCTGAAGACGTGGCCTGGTCGCTGCGCCGTGCGGGCGACGAGAAGACCGGCAACCCGATCCAGTTCGTGTGGGGCAAGATCACCAACGTAAAGGCCGACGGCGACAAGGTGACAGCCGACGTGAAAGAGTTCGAACCCGCACTCTTCAAGTGGATGGCTTTCCTGACCGGCTATGTGTTGCCCAAGGCCTACTACGAGAAGGTCGGCAAGGAAGGTTTCGAAAAGAAGCCGGTGGGCAGCGGCCCCTACATGGTCGAGGAGTTTGTCTCCGGCTCGCACATGAAGCTCAAGGCCTTCAAGGATTATTTCGGCGCCAAGCCAGCGTTTGAGACTGTGATCGTCAAGTTCGTGACCGACCCTTCGGCGCGCGTGGCCGAGGTCGAGTCCGGGCGCTCCGACATGACGATGGAAATCCCGTTCGAGGAGTTCGACCGCCTCAAGGGCAAAGGGTTTGGCGGCACCAATGCGCCGGTCACCGACATCGGCATGATCTTCCTGACCAACGTGGAGCCGATGCTGGACGCCAAGGTGCGCAAGGCGCTGGCCATGTCGATCAACAAGAAGGCCCTGACCGACAAGTTGTTGCGCGGCGCGGCCAAGCCGATCGACACGCTGCAGGCGCCGTCTTATGCGGCGTTTGATGCCAGCATCAAGGTCGCCTACGACCCCAAGAAGGCGGCAGCACTCATGAAAGAGGCCGGCTATTCGAAAGACAAGCCGCTCAAGTTCCGCGTCCAGACCACACGCGGCTTCAAGCCCAAGGACTTTGAAGTGATGCAGGCAGTGGCCGGCATGTGGAAAACCATCGGTGTCGAGGCCGAACTGGAGGTCTACGAGATCGCCAAGCACTACGAGCTGCGCGCGCAGCACAAGCTGGCACCGGCGGCGTTCTACAACTGGGGCAATGCCATCGGCGACCCGTCCACGTCCACCGGTTTCGCAATGTTCACGCACTCGCCGCACTCGGCCTGGAAAACCAAGGATGTGGACGACCTGATCGGCCCGCTGTGGGGCGAAAAGGACGAGGCCAAGCGTATCGCCGGCTACAAGA
This sequence comes from Rhodoferax sp., assembly GCA_043776215.1. Lineage (GTDB taxonomy): Bacteria > Pseudomonadota > Gammaproteobacteria > Burkholderiales > Burkholderiaceae_C > CAISIP01. The sequence continues at coordinate 4,500 of JAYVRP010000360.1, forward strand.
AGGCCGACAAATACATCGCCGACAACGCCTGCGTGATCCCGCTGTTCCAGTACAACCAGACCGTGGTGTTTCGCAAAGGCCTCGCCGCCGCGCCGCACGGGGCCGGGTTCGTATTGCCGCAGACGGTCAAGAAGGCCTAGCGCGGACAGGCGCTGAGCGACGGTGAACCCGCTCGTCCTGCTGCAGCGCTTGCTGCTGGCGATACCGACTCTGTTCGGCGTGGCGCTGGTGGTTTTTGTGCTGATGCGGGTGGTGCCGGGCGACCCGATCGCGATGATGATTCCGCCCGGCGCCGGGGCGGAGGACATCGCGCGGCTGCGGGCGTTGTACGGGCTGGACCGCCCGATCCCCGCGCAGTTCCTGATCTGGCTGCGCGAGACCGGCAGCGGCAACTTTGGCACCTCTATCAACTTCCGCCGGGACGTGCTGGTGCTGGTGGGCGAGCGCCTGCCGGCCACCCTGGAGCTGGGGTCGGTGGCCATGTTGCTGGCGTGCCTGCTGGGGGGTGTGGGCGGGGTCGTTTCGGCGGCTCGCCACGGCCGCTGGTTGTCGTCGTTGATCGACAGCGCGGCAGCCATCGTGCAATCCATTCCTGATTTTCTGTGGGGCCTGATGCTCATCCTGCTGTTTGGCGTGCTGTTGCCGTGGTTACCGATCTCGGGACGGCTCGACCCCGCCCTGAGCCAGCAAGCCGGTGGTGGTTTTCTGCTCGTCCGCAATTTGATGCAAGGGCGCTTCGAGATTGTCGGATCGATCCTGAGCCATATGGTGGCGCCGGCGCTGGCACTTGCGCTTCCGGTGTCGGCGATGCTCGCGCGTGTACTCAAGGCCTCGATGCAGGAGGCGCTGGCCAGCGACTACGTGATGCTGGCGCGGCTCAAGGGCCTGGGCGGCGTGCGCGTGCTGCTGGCCGAGGCGCTGCCCAATGCGGTCACGCCGACGCTCTCCCTGTCGGCGGTGCAGTTTGCGTTTCTGCTCGGTGGCACGGTGTTGATCGAGCGTTTGTTCAGCTACCCTGGTATCGGCAGCCTGGCCATCACGGCGGTCATCGGGCGCGACCTGCCCCTGATCCAGGCGGTGGTGCTGACCTTCGCGCTGTTGTTCATCACCATCAACCTGGCGGTCGATGCGCTGATCGTTGCCCTGAACCCGCGCTTGCGCCACCCTTGACATGGCTGAGCGCCCCGCGATCACTGTCTGGCAACGCCTGCTGCGCAATCCGCGCGTGGTGATCGGGGGCGCGGTCTGCCTGCTGTTGCTGGTGCTGGCGGCCTTCGCGCCCTGGATCGCCCCGCTCGACCCGCAAGACCAGGACCTGCTAGCCTCGTTCGAGGCGCCGCGCCTGTTTGGCGCGCCGGCCGATGCCGCAGAAGATGTCGCGTCGCACTGGCTGGGCACCGACAACCTGGGGCGCGATGTGTTGTCGCGGCTGGTGTTTGGCGCGCGCACCGCATTGATCGTGTCGGTGGTGGCTGCCGCCCTGGCCTGCCTGGTGGGCACCACGCTGGGCGCGCTGGCGGGTTTTTTCGGAGGCCGGCTCGATGCCCTGATTTCGCGCGTCGTCGACGTCTGGATGTCGTTCCCGCCGGTGCTGCTGGCGATCGTGCTGGTGTCGGTGATCGGCACCGGACTGGTGTCGGTGATCGCGGCCATCGTGATCGTGGACTGGACCCGGTTCTGCCGCGTGGTACGGGCCGAAACCCAGGCGCAAAAGGCGCTCGACTACGTCACCTCGGCACGGATGCTGGGGTTGTCGCCGTTGCGTATTCTGGCCAGCGAGGTGCTGCCCAACGTGGCGCCGCTGCTGATCACCCTGGTCACGCTGGAGATGGGTGTGGCCATCGTGGTCGAGGCCATTCTGAGTTTTGTCGGATTGTCGGTGGCCTCCGGTGCCTCGACCTGGGGCGGCATGATCGGCGAGGGCCGGCTGTACGTGAACCAGGCGCCGTGGCTGATGGTGTTGCCGATGGCCGCGATGATGGCCTCGGTGCTGGGGCTCAACGCGCTGGGCGACGGCCTGCGGCGTGAACTCGACCCGGTGGTGCGCCGATGAGCAGCGCCTCCGCTCCGGTATTGCAGATCGAGGATCTGCATGTCGAGATC
>JAYVRP010000361.1:0-6599 GCA_043776215.1 Rhodoferax sp.
ATTGATGATGACAAACAAACAAGCGCTGAAACGACAGTATCTGGAGACGAAAACCCGAGCAGGCGTATATGCGATCCGTAACCAGATCACGGGCCGGGCGTTGGTTGCCGGTAGTACGAACGTACAGGGCACACTCAACCGACATCATTTTGAACTGCGGCACGGACTGCATCGCAATGCGAAGCTCGCGCAGGACTGGGGCGAGCATGGTGAGACCAACTTTCTCTTTGAAGTACTCGACATGGTCAAACCCTGCGAAGACCCAGCGTTCAATGCCGCACAGGAATTGGAAATTCTGGTTGACCTGTGGTGCCAAGAAATCCCTTGTCACGGCGAACTCGGCTATGACGAACCAAGGAGGGCTGCTCGATGAACACGACTCTCGGCTTCTGTTTGGCGCTACACCGTGCCAACGCCAGCCTGCAACTCAAGTTTGACAACGAGTTGGGCACATACCATGGCATTAGTTTCAACGACTTTGCGCTGTTGAATTTGCTTGCGCAGGCGGACGGTGGTCGGGTAAGCATCCCGGAACTCGTGCGGCCGCTGGGTCAGCCTCAATCGTCTGTGCTGCGTCAGTTGATCTTGCTCGAGAAGATAGGCCTTGTGGTGCGCGAGGGTGCGAATGAAGATCGTCAGGCCGTGCTTCGCCCAGCCGGGCGTGCGCTGGTGAAGGCTGCACGCGAGACTGCTGATTGCATTTGCACCGAAGCCGTCGAATCAATCGCCCCCGCAGCGCTCGAGATGGTTTCCGCAGCCCTGGAAACGCTTGCGCGCACGCCAACCCTAGCACTCTCATGAGCCATGCTATCGCGACGATTTGCCAGGTACGCGGCCACTTGCACAGCCGGGCGGTGCGGTCGTGGTGCTGTCGTGAAGCCAGCCAAACGAAATATCGGAGCGCTCCCAAAAGGCGCGCGACACAAGAACATTTAAGGACCACACTCCATGCCCAAGGCTAAAGCGAACGGAATTGAAATTGAATACGATTGTTTTGGCAATACCGACGCGGAACCTGTTCTGCTGATTTCCGGTCTGGGTACGCAGATGATTCGCTGGAGTGAAACGTTTTGCCAGATATTGGCAAATCATGGCTACCGCGTGATTCGCTTTGATAATCGCGACGCTGGCCTTTCAACTCACTTTGATAACGCGTTGATGCCGGATTTCGCTGCAATTGCCGGCGTAGTCTCTCGCGGCGAAACGCCCAATGTGCCTTATACGCTGTTCGATATGGCGAACGACGCTGTTGGACTTCTCGATTCGTTGATGGTCAAACGAGCGCACGTGGTTGGGAGATCAATGGGCGGCATGATTGCACAACTGTTGGCCAGCGAGCATGCTGAACGCGTTCTATCTCTGGTTTCCATTATGTCGAGTACTGGCAATCGTGATCTGCCGCAGGCCAGCCCTGAAGTGATGGCGGCGATGACATCGCCCGTGCCACATCCTTTGAAAGACGAACAGGGCTATCTCGCACATTGCGTTGCATTTTCTCAAGTGATTGCCGGGCGAGGCTATCCGTTCGACGAATCCGCTCAACGTGACCAAGCCTTGGCCGAAGTCAAACGAGCATACAACCCAAGCGGGTTTTGGCGGCACATCGCCGCCATCGCAGCAACCGGTGACTTGAGATCACGTCTAGCCAACATAACTGCTCCGACGCTTGTGCTGCATGGGTCAGACGACCCACTCGTTCCCCCGGAAGCTGGGAAAGACACTGTGGCCAATATTAAAGGAGCCAACCTATTGATCGTCGAGGGAATGGGCCACGATCTTCCAACCTCGCTGTTGGGGTTTGTGGCCGGAGTCATCGCAGATAACGCACGCCGCATATTCAACCCTGTGAATTGCCCCGAAATTACCAGCCGGTCCGACCTGATCGGCGGACTTTCTTTGTCAGGGATGGAGGCGAGTAGGGCCGGCTCTGACAAGTGATCTCGCCGATGAGCGGCTCGTCGGGGAAAGCGCTGTAGCGTCAGCTCTCCGTGGGCTGACATGTCTCACGATGCGGAATTTTCCGACGTACTTCATTTGCCCCCGACTGCTTTATTTGTCGCAGTCAGGAACAAACTCCCCCCATTCCAACCTACTCCACCGTCACACTCTTGGCCAAATTCCTGGGCTTGTCCACATCCGTCCCACGCGCACAAGCCGTGTGGTAGGCCAGCAATTGCAGTGGCACCACATGCAGCAGCGGTGACAAGGCACCGTAGTGCTCGGGCATGCGGATCACATGTACGCCCTCACCGCTCTCGATACGGCTGTCGGCGTCGGCCACCACGTACAACACGCCGCCGCGGGCTCGCACTTCGTGCATGTTGCTTTTGAGCTTTTCCAGCAGTGTGTCGTTGGGTGCCACGGTAACCACCGGCATGGCGCTGGTGACCAAAGCCAAAGGGCCATGTTTGAGTTCACCGGCCGGATAGGCCTCCGCATGGATGTAGCTGATTTCCTTGAGTTTCAGGGCACCTTCCAGCGCGATCGGGTAATGCAGGCCGCGGCCCAGGAACAAGGCGTTTTCCATTTTGGCGAAGTCTTCCGCCCAGGCGATGATCTGCGGCTCCAGCGCCAGCACCGCCTGCAGGGCGGCGGGCAGGTGACGCATGGCCTTCAGGTGCTCGTCCTCCGCTTGCTGGGTCAGGCGCCCGCGGCCTTTGGCCAATGCCAGGGTCAACAGGAACAAGCCCGCCAATTGCGCCGTGAAGGCCTTCGTGGACGCCACGCCAATCTCGATGCCGGCGCGCGTGATGTAGGCCAGCCTGCACTCGCGCACCATGGCACTGGTGGCCACGTTGCAAATGGTCAGCGTCTGCTGCATGCCCAGGCTTTGCGCATGGCGCAGCGCGGCCAGCGTATCGGCTGTCTCTCCCGATTGGGTGATGGTGACCACCAGCGTGCGCGGGTTGGGCACCGAGTCGCGGTAGCGGTATTCACTGGCCACCTCGACCTGGCTTGGAATGCCGGCAATGCTTTCCAGCCAGTACTTGGCCGTGCACCCGCTGTAGTAACTCGTGCCACAGGCCAGGATCAGCACTGAATCGATGTCCTTGAACACACGCGCCGCGCTGTGCTCGGCGCCATCGAACAACTCCGCAACGATGCCTTCCACGCCCTCCAGCGTGTCGCCGATCGCGCGCGGCTGCTCGAAAATTTCCTTCTGCATGTAGTGGCGGTAGGGGCCCAACTCGGCTGCGCCGCTATGCGCCAGTACCGTCTTGACCGGTCGCTGCGCCGGGGCCACCGATTTGTGGTTCTTGTCGACCAGCCAGTATTTTCCCAGCTGCACATCGACCATGTCGCCTTCGTCCAGGTACACGATCTGGTCGGTCACGCCCGCCAGCGCCATGGCATCGCTGGCCAGGAAATGCTCCTGCCCGTCCTTGCCCACGCCCAGTATCAGCGGTGAACCGGCACGTGCGCCGATCAGGCGCAGGGGCTCATCCTTGCAGAAAACAGCAATCGCAAAAGCGCCACGCAGGTGGCCAATGGAGGCCTTCACGGCTTCGAAAATGTCCCCGTCGTACAGGCTGTCGATCAGGTGCGCAATCACCTCGGAATCGGTCTGGCTCAGGAACACATACCCGCGCGTCTTGAGCGTCGCACGCAATTCGTCGTGGTTCTCGATGATGCCGTTGTGCACCAAGGCCACACGCCCGGGCCGACTGGCGGCATCGGCGCCGGGGCCATGGCTGAAATGGGGATGCGCGTTGTGTACCGCCGGTGCGCCGTGGGTAGCCCAGCGCGTGTGGGCGATACCGGTCGTGCCTTCGAGCTTGCCTTCGGCCACCTGCTCGGCCAATTCCGCCACGCGCGACGTGCTGCGGGCGCGCTGCAGGCCCCCTGCATGCACGGCAACCCCGCAGGAGTCGTACCCCCGGTACTCCAGGCGCTGCAGGCCCTGCACCAGGATGGGAACGATATTGCGGGTGGAAACAGCGCCAACAATGCCACACATAGGAGTTTCTCCGGAAGTTAGTCGGGCGATGGTAAATCGAACAAAGAGAAATTATTTGACTACTTTGTCACGTTATTGATCCAATATTTCATAGCTACATTGAAATGGCCATTTATTTCATTGATGATGTTGAAATGGAATCCATAGTAATAGACGATATCGATCTGCGCCTGCTCGACCAGTTACAGCGGGATGCATCCCTGAGCAATATCGAGCTGGCCGAACGCGTGCGTACCTCGCCACCCACCTGTCTGCGGCGCGTCAAGCGCCTGCGTGATGCGGGGCTGATCGAACGCCAGATCGCGGTCTTGTCGGTTGACAAACTGGCGCCCGTGCTGGGGCACGGTCTGTGCGCCATCGTTGAAATCACCCTGGACAGGCAAGGCGCAGAGTGCCTGGACGCGTTCGAGCAACGCATGTCAACAGATGCCGGCGTGCAGCAGTGTTACCGCGTCTCCCCAGGGCCGGACTTCGTGCTGGTAGCGCACGCGCGCGACATGCCGGACTACCTGGCGCTGGCGCAGCGCCTGTTCACGAGTGACGCCAATGTACGCAACGTCAAGGCCTTCTTCAGCCTGAAACGCAGCAAGTTCGGCGCGCAGATCCCTATGCCGGAGCGCCGTTGACCAAGGGCAAGCTCAGGCTGATGCGGCAGCCCGACTCCGGGCTTCCCTGCGCCCGGATCGCCCCGCCATGGCGCTCCACCACCAGGCGCGCCAGCGCCAGGCCGACACCGATACCCTCGAATTGCTTCGGGCTGTGCAGCCGCTGGAAGACACGAAACAGCCGATCGGCGAATCGCGGGTCGAAACCCGCACCATTGTCCTGAACATAGACCTCGCACCAACCGGCGCCCAGTACAGCCCAACCGACCTCGACCACCGCCGCCGGGCCATCACGCGTGAACTTGACCGCATTGGCCAGCAGCCGCAACAGCATCTGCCCCAGCAGCGCCAAGTCGCCGCGCACGACCGGAAGGTCTGGCGCCACGCGCCACTCGAACGCTCGCGCACCGATCTCGGGTGCCAGTTTCTCCAGGAGCTCGGACACCAGCGGCTGCAGGGCGACATCGGAGAGCTGCAACTGCGCTCGGCCGACACGTGACAACTCAAGCAGTCCGTCCATCAGGCGGGCCATGTGCGCCGCGGCATCCCCGGCCGTTTTCAGGTGCGACGCGATCACTGGATCGATCGTGTGGCCCAGGTCTTCCCGGATGATCTTGAGGTAGGAGTTGACGTGGCGCAGCGGGGCACGCAGATCGTGCGACACCGAAGAGGTGAACTCCTCCAGAGCCAGCCGGGACTGCACCAACTGGCGCTGCAGGTCGTCGATGGTCTGGAGCGCAGCCTCCAGTTCCGTACTCACTTTTTTGGACGTGTCCATCCGGGAATCGTGGTCTGGCGGCCGCGCGCGACGCTCAAGGCGCCGGCGGGTGTGTCCTTGGTGATGGTGGAACCGCCGCCCACCGTTCCACCGGCCCCGATGGTGACCGGAGCCACCAGCACGCAATTGCTGCCGACGTGCACATCGGCCTCGATCACCGTACGGTGCTTGAATGCCCCATCGTAGTTTGCCGTGATGCTGCCTGCGCCATAGTTGACCCGCTCTCCCACCGTGGCGTCACCCAGGTAGGCCAGGTGGTTGGCCTTGGCGCCCCGGGCGAGGGTCGAGTTCTTGACCTCGACAAAGTTGCCGATGTGCACCTGCGCCCCCAGCACGGCACCCGGCCGCAAGCGCGCAAACGGCCCGACGAGAGCGCCTTCGCCGACCGTCACCCCGGCCTTCTCACCGTCGATGTGGGTAAAAGGGTGGATCACGGCGCCAGTGGCGATGCGCGCGTTGGCGATCACGCAGTTGGCACCGATGGACACATCGTCCGCGAGCGACACCGCACCCTCGAACACGCAGTTGACATCGATGGACACATCCTGGCCGCACTGCAGTGTGCCGCGCACATCGAAGCGCGCCGGGTCGGCAATCCGCACCCCCTGCTCCATCAGCGTCGTCGCCAGTCGGAGCTGGAAGGCACGTTCCAGCTCGGCGAGTTGCAGCGGGCTGTTGACGCCCGCCACCTGCACCGCATCGGCAATCCTGTGGGCACGCACCGGCACCCCGTCGGCCACTGCGAACTTGACGATGTCGGTCAGGTAATACTCTTTTTGCACATTGTGGTTGTCGAGCCGGGCCAGCCACGCCTTGAGCAGCCGCGCCGGCACGGCCATGATGCCGCTGTAGATTTCGCGCACAGCGCGTTGCTCGGGCGTGGCGTCCTTGTGTTCGACGATGTATTGCACCGGGCCGTTGTCACCGGTGCCGGCGCGCAGCACCCGGCCGTACCCGCTCGGGTCGGGCATGTCCAGCGTCAGCAGGGCCAGGTTGGAGCCCGCGCACACCTCCACCAGCGATCGCAGGGTCTGCACCTGGGTGAGCGGCACATCGCCGCTGAGCACCACCACCACACCATCGTCGGGCAACAACGGTACCGCCTGCTGGACCGCATGGCCGGTTCCGAGCTGGGGCTCCTGGCGAACAGTGGTCAGCACCAGCCCTTGCGCAATCCCGCTGGTGGGCCCGCAGGCAGTCTCGACCGCAGCGGCGCCGTGCCCAGTGATCAGCACAGCTCTGCGTGCGCCCAGATCCG